>JAGSPQ010000608.1 GCA_018262385.1 Myxococcaceae bacterium
TGGCCGCCTTCGCCAGATCGTACGCGGTGGTCGGGTGCGGCCCGCTGAAGCCGCCGCGGTACTTGCAGGTCGTCAGCGCTCCGCTGCCGAGCCGATAGGTGAAGGTGACCCAGTCGTTCGCCGAGTTGCCCGCGGTCACCGGGATCGACGCGGGGATGGTGAACGTCATCGCCGGGGTCATCGTCGCCGAGGCGTCGTGGTAGGCGGTCGGGTGGTAGTTCTTGCTCGCGTCCAGCGTCACCGTGCGCGCCAGGCAGGCGTTCGGGTTGCCGAGGAAGAAGGTGGCGCCCTTGACGTTGCGCGAGCTCGCCCCGTCTTCATCGCTGGCCCAGACGACGCGCACGTAGCCGTTGCCGAGCACGGTGATGTCGTTGAGCTGCTCGGTGACCAGCGGGGTGTTGGTGATCTGGTACAGCCGGCTGGAGGTGAGATCGTAGACGAAGAGGTCGGTGGTGGCGCCGAGCGTCGGCCGGCTCTCGAAGGCGATGAAGTTGCCCGCGATGCTCGGGTTGTTCTCGAACCCCGCCAGCTGCAGCTGAACCTCGGCTCCGCCGGCGACCGGCCGCCAGAAGACATCCCCGTTCGCGCTGCGGAAGGAGTCGTAGACGACGAGCGCGCCGTTGGTGTCCGGGTTGGCCTCGGCGTTGGCCGAGTCGGCCGCGACGCTCACCGTCCACCCCGCTCCGCTCTTCACCGCCTGCCAGATGTCGCAGTTGCTCAAGGACGAGTTGCAGTGCTCCCAGGTGACGACGTTGCCGTCGGGGGACACCGACGGGCTCTGATCCGGGTTGGTGTCGTTGGTGATCCGCACCGAGGTCGAGGTGGTCAGATCGTGGACCACCACCTCGCCGTTCGCCTCGAGGCCGAAGTCGACGTACGCGACGGTGTTGCCGCCGATCGCCGAGCCGAGCCGGGTGGTGCCCAGCGCAGGATCGAGCTCGATTGGCGCCGCGGCCGTCTGCGCATCGAACACCATCACCGCGGTCTTCACCCCGGAGATGACGCGGGAGAAGACGACCTTGCTGCCGCTGATGTCCGAGAGCAGATCGCGCGCCGAAGCGCCCATCGGGATCTGCGCGTCGACCGCGGTCGAGAAGCGGTAGTAGTTGATCGCGAGGTCCGAGGTGTAGGCCGCCCAGTCGCCGCTGACGTGGGGATCGTTCTGGTCGCCGGGGCCCGCGTTGATCGTCACCGGGGTCAGGGTCGGCGCCGCGCCGTTGACCGGCACCACCGCCAGCGCCACCGCAGGAATCAGCGCTGTCATCGCGAACAGAAGCCGGTTCATCCGTTCCCCTTTCTGGTCCGCTGCCCCAGAAAAACAAAAAGTCCCAACTTCCTGCACGAGCAAGGAACCTTGGGACGGCGAACGGCGACTTCCCCACGGCAACCATGGCCGGCCGAACTTCAGGCCCCACGACTTTGCGCACCTGGCCTTTCGACCGGGATTGCCCTTGTACAGGATCAACTTTGAGTGGTGATGATACGGGCCCCGGGTCCAGCGGATCAACTCGACGACCCGCCTGCGTCCAGATGGCTGATGGGTGGACGTCGCAGGCTGTGATCATCAGGAGCGCAACGGCGCACCCGCGCCTACGCCTACTCGACGACGCGGAACTCGACCCGGCGGTTTCTCGCCCGGCCTGCTTCGGTGTCGTTGCTCGCCAGCGGCTGCGAGCGGCCCAGGCCCTTGGTGCTCAGCCGCTCGCTCTTCACGCCGCGCTGGATCAGCGCCTTCCCCACCGTCTGGGCGCGCTCGAGCGACAGCTGCTGGTTGAACCCTTCCTCGCCGGTCGCGTCGGTGTGGCCCTCGACCTGGATCCGCTTGATCTGATCGTTCTCGTTGAGCACCTTCGCCAGCGCCTCGAGCAGCCTGGCGTTCTTCGGCAGCAGCTCGGCCGAGGCGACGCCGAAGATGATCTTCCCGCGGATGTTGATCATCCCGCTCTCGATCACGATCTGCGGGGCGTCCGGACAGCCGTCGCCATCGCCGCCCTGCTCTTCCGCCGCGTCGGGGCACTCGTCCTTCGCGTCGACCACTCCGTCCCCATCGACATCCACGCCCGGCCCCGCCTTCGGAGCCGTGGCACAGCCGGCACTAATCGCAACGAGAAGCACGGCGAGGGGTCGAAGGCGCATCGGCCCCTGCTGAATACCAAATCCCAGAGCGCGGGGCTTGCCCGCAGGGCGTTCAGGCCGGCCCCCGTCGACCGCCGGCCCCCGCCGTGGACCGCCCGGACACTTGATCTCGATCAAGACCGGTGCGGGCCCCGGTAGCGACACTTCAGCTAATGGCTAAGACCACGACCGGCTGGAAAATGATTAGTACCGGCAAGCTGGAGCAGGTCTCCGTGCCGATCCCCAAGCCGCGCGAGGGGTGGGTGGTGGTGGAGGTAGCCGGATGTGGGGTGTGCCACACCGACATCGGCTACCTCTACGACTCGGTGCCCACCAAGCACCCGCTGCCGCTGATCCTCGGCCACGAGATCTCGGGGGTGGTGGTCGCCACCGGCGCCGGCACCCAGCAGTGGGAAGGCCGCCGGGTGATCGTTCCCGCCGTCACCCCCTGCGGCACCTGCGCCTTCTGCGCCGCCGGCCAGGTGACCACCTGCCGCAGCTCGCTGATGCCCGGCAATGATCACGACGGCGGGTTCGCCACCCACGTCGAGGTCCCCGCCCGCGGCCTGTGCCCGGTGGACGCCCCCGGCGAGAAGGCCACCGACGCGCTGATCGGAACCCAGAAGCTCGAGCTGTGGGAAGTCTCGGTGCTGGCCGACGCGATCAGCACTCCGCTCCAGGCGATGCGCCGCTGCAACCTGAAGAGCGGAGAGATCGCGATCATCATCGGCGCCGGTGGAGTCGGCGGGTTCGGCGTTCAGCTCGCCAGGGCGATCGGCGCCCAGGTGGTCGCGCTCGACATCGACGAGAAGAAGCTCGACCGGGCCCGCGGGCTCGGCGCGGCGCTCGGCCTGGACGCGCGGACCCCGCCGAAGGAACTGAAGAAGGCGATCGGCGCGCTCGCCAAGTCCACCGGCGCCCGGGCCGACGCGTGGCGGGTCTTCGAGATGAGCGGCAGCCGGCCCGGACAGGAGCTGGCCTTCTCGCTGCTCACCCAGGGCGGCTCGATCTCGGTGGTCGGCTACACCTCCGAGCCCGCCACGGTGCGGCTGTCGAACCTGATGGCCTACGACGCCACCGCCTGGGGCAACTGGGGCTGCGATCCCGCCCTCTACCCCGAGGCGCTCGACTTCGTGAAGTCCGGCCAGGTGCAGGTGCGGGGCCTGGTGCGCAAGGAGTCGCTCGCCCGCACTCCCGAAGTGCTCGAAGCCGTTCACCAGCACGCCTTTGCCGAGCGCGTCGTGCTCGTGCCTTGACGCCGTCCCCCTTCCCCGCAGGCCAGGAGCCGCCCGATGTCCCAACTTCATGATCACAACCTGACGCCCCCCTCGTTCGAGCGGATCCGCTACGAGACCCGACCGGCGAAGCGCCCCGATGGCTCGGCCGCCGAAGGCCTCCACCACGTCTGGATCACCCTCCAGAACGAGAAGGAGCTCAACAGCTACACCACCGACACGATCAAGGAGGTGATCAACGCCTTCCGCACCGCCAGCAACGATCGGGCAGCGGTGTGCGTGATCTTCACCGGCGCCGGCAACCGCGCCTTCTGCACCGGCGGCAACACCCGCGAGTACGCCGAGACCTACTCCGGCCGGCCCAACGAGTACCGGCAGTACATGCGGCTGTTCAACGACATGGTGAGCAGCATTCTGTTCTGCGACAAGCCGGTGATCTGCCGGGTCAACGGGATGCGGATCGGCGGGCCTCGGGCTGATCACCGAGGTGGTGCCGGCGCTGAAGGTCGACGGCAAGTTCGTCCCCAACCCGCTGGTGGAGTGCGAGCGGTACGTCGACCCCGCCACCGGGAAGATCGTCTACGGCGACTCGAAGGAAGGCGAGGCGCTCGCGCGCGGGAAGGCCATTCTCGCCAAGGGCACCGTCGACCTCACCCTGCTCGACGAGGCGGTCGACCGGCTGTGCGCCAAGCTGCTGCTCACCTTCCCCGAGTGCACGGTCAAGACGCTCGAGAGCATGCGGAAGAAGAAGCTCGAGCACTGGGATCTGAACAAGGAATCCAACCGCGCCTGGCTGGCGGGGAACATGATGACCGAGGCCCGGGCCGGCTTCTGCGCCTTCCACTACGGCGAGGGCTCGCGCGAGATCGACTTCGTCGGGCTGCGGCGCCGCCTCGCCCAGGGCGAGGTCTGGAGCGAGGCGCTCCACGAGGCGATCGCCCCCGAAGGCGCGCGCCCGTCGCAGATCGCGAAGAAGCAGGAAAAAGCCCGATGACCGCCAGGTCCGAGCTCATTCCCGCGCTGGACTGCCTCCGGCTCACCCTCGGTGGGTCGAAGGGAAACGTGCTCGACGCGTCGATGATCGGCGCGCTGAGAGAAGCGCTGACGAAGGCGAAGGCCGACAAGCGGGTCC
>JAGSPQ010000609.1 GCA_018262385.1 Myxococcaceae bacterium
GCAGAAGTTCTCCCACGGGGTGTTCGAGTTCACTCCGCTCGGGCAGCAGTTCGAGGGCGCGGTGATCGTGAGCGTGCCTGCCGCCGCGGGCGACGTGCTGCTGCAGGCAGATCCGGGCGGCACCTGGAGCGGGGTGGTGGGCGCCGCCTTCGCGGACGGAACGCTGACCGCGGCCGTGCGCCGCTTCTCCCTCTTCGCCGCCGCGACCTCGACCGCCGCCGTCGAGCGGATCTTCTTCTCTGACGGCGCCGCGCTGCGCTCGATGGATCTCGATGGCGGGAGCCTGAAGACGCTGATCCCCGGCGTGCTGTTCGACCAGTACCCGACCGGGGTCGCAATCGATCGCGCGGCACAGCGGGTGTACTGGACGGACAACATCACCGATCGCGTCTCGACCATCGGCAACGACGGCAGCGGCCTGAGGGTGCTCTACACCAGCACCAACCCACTCTCGAATCCGACCGGGCTGGCGATCGACGCCGCGCACGGGAAGGTGTTCTGGGCCGAGGGCTCCAACGTGCGCAGCTGCAACCTCGACGGGACCCAGGTGACGAATGTGATCTCCGGCACGTCGAGCAACATCCCCTCGTCCGTCGCGCTCGACCCCGGCACCCAGCGCGTCTACTGGACCGACAACGGCACCGACACCGTCAACCGCGCCGACTACTCGGGGGCCAACCCGGCGGTGCTCTCTACCGCGCTCGACCCGACCTCCAACCCGCGCGGCCTGGCGATCGACGTCGCCCACGGCAGGCTGTTCTGGGCCGAGGGCGCGAGCATCCGCAGCAGCGGCCTCGACGGCTCGCAGCCCACCACCCCGGTGCCGGGAGTCGCGGGCACCACCGTCCCCGACGCGATCGCCGTCGATGCGGCGCGGCGGCTGCTGTACTGGACGGACAACGGCACCGACTCAGTGCACGTCGCGCCCTACGCCGGGACCTCGCCGCGCGTGCTGTTCCAGAACCCGGACAAGTTCTCGAACCCGCAGGGGATCGCGGTGGATCCCGGCTTGCCTTGAGCGCTCCGTAGCGGGTGCGCCCGGCGCGAAGATCGCGTTCGGGACGCTGGCGGCATGCGAGTTGCTCCTACTCGGCCGTCGGCTTTCAAAACGACAAGGAGCTCATATGAACCGGAAATTCGTGATCGCTTCGGCGACCGTGTTGGCGATGTTCGCAGGACTTGCGCTGGCCGAGGACAAACCGTCGGGGATGAAGAAGGACGACGAGATGGGCAAGGTCCCGGAGAAGGAGGCCGGGAAAGAGATCAAGGAAGCCAAGGCGAAGCTTGGCGTCAGCAAGTCGGAGATGGAGACGATTGCCACCGGCTGGAGCGCCAGGAAGGAGCTGATGAACAAGGGCGTCGCCAATGATCAGAAGGACCGGATCGGCACGATCGAGGACGTGATCATCACCCCTGAGGAAGGCAAGCCGTACGCGGTGATCGGCGTCGGGGGCTTCCTCGGCATCGACCGTCACGACGTGGTGATTCCGATCAACCAGCTGAAGATGAAGGACGGCAGCTTGATGCTTCCGGGCGCTACCAAGGACGCCCTCAAGGCGCTGCCGAAGTTCGAGTACCCGCAGAAACGCGCCAGCCGCTAGATCCGCGCGTTTCCCGAGGGGAATTGGCTGCCGAGCACCTCACCGCGCTCGGCAGCCAGTGCATTCCATTCGCACTCGGCAGCAGCAGTAGGCTGGCCCGATGGGGATGAGACACCTGAGGCGCCTGGTGAAGCACGGGGGCTGGATCACCTTCTCGATCGCGATCCTCTTCGTGGTGACTCGGGCCGTGCCCGAGCCGGTGCTGCGCGGGGCGATCGAAGTCGGCGGCAACTTCCTTCAGACCTTCGGTGGCATCTACGGAATCATCGTCGCCTTCGCGATCTACGTGACGTGGGGAGAGCACAACGACACCCAGGTGGCGATCGAGCGGGAAGCGGTGTCGCTGCTGGAGCTGTACCGGGTGCTCGGCTGGTTTCCCACCTGGGTCGAGAGGGGCGCGGTCCGCCAGCAACTGCACCGCTACGCGTTGACGGTCCCGAAGGCCCACCTGCCTCACGCCGCCGGCAACGATCGCCAGGAGCACGAGATGCTCGACAAGAGCCTCGCCTCCTTCTTGAGCCATTCGCCTGGCTCGCCCACCGAAGAGCGGCTCTTTCCGCACGCGCTCTCGCTCTTCCATGAGCTGAATGAAGCCAGAGAACACCGGGTGACGGTCGCGAACCTGAAGCTGCCCAACGGCCTGCGCTGGTTCGTCTTCATCGGGGGCGCGATCTGCGTCGGCGCTCTCGATCTGCTCTGGGTCGATTCGTTCGCGATTCACGCCGCGCTGGTCGCGGGGATGACGTGGGTGATCGTCGCCGCGGCCTCGATCACCGTCGACCTCGACGATCCCTACGCGGGCGACTTCGTCGTCGACTGGCAGCGCTTCCACAAGACGGCGGATCTGATGGAGCAGACCGAGTGCAACGGCGCTGGGCCCTAGCCGCCGAACGCCGGCCGCATCCACACCGCACGCAGCAGCGGCAGCGTCCGCTCGCCGAGGGTCTGGGTTCCGACCACCACCGCCACCACCTCGACGCGGGTGCCCACCGCGTAGTCCCCGCCCCACGCCTTCTGGGTCGGCAGGAAGAGGAACAGGCCGCGCGGTCCGACCTGCACCACCCCGATGTTCGGCGTCAGGCCCTCGGTGACGATCCCTTCGATCACCGCCGACTGCCCGACCAGGTCCTCGAGGTTGTCGAGCTTCTCGAGGTCCGGGCTGCCCACCGACAGCTTGAGCCGGGGCGAGTAGCTGGTGACCGCTTCCTCGAAGCTGGTGACGTTGGGCCCGACCGGCAGGGCGCCCGGATCTCCGACCTCGCGGCGTCGCTCGACCTCTTTCTCCAGCGCCTTGCCTTCCTCGATCATCGCGTCCGGCCGCGCCAGCCGGCACGCGCGCACCCGCTCGAGCCGGTTCATCAGCGCCCCGGTGCTGATCGCTCCCAGCGCAGCCACCTGCTCGAGCGCCAGCTGCCGGCAGGAAGAGACCGCGTCGAGCACCTTGCGCGAGGCCTCGTCGAGCTCGACCTCGCGGCCGAAGAACAGGATCCGATCCGCGCCGACGGTCGCGAACTGGCTCTCGTCGAACTCCACTGCCGAGCCGGCGACCATCTTCCCTTCCGCGGTCGGCCGCTGATCGCTCATCAACAGCACCGGCCCGTCGACGTCGCGCTCGTTGCAGACGGCCTCTTTCTGGGTCGCGACCTGCTCGACCTTCTTCACCTCGGTGTCGACCCCCTGGCGCAGGTAGGCGATCGCGCCGACCACCAGCGCCGGCACTCCGACCGAGAACGCCACCACGCTCCACCCCCGCACCTGGGTGCGCACCGAAGGCCCGTAGCGCCCGCCCGCATCGATCACCTCGCGGTTCGGCTCGCCCGAGAGCGCCGGAGCCACGGCGATCATCACCAGCCCCGCCAGGGTGCTCGCGATCCCGGTCGAGAGCGCGGGCCCGGCGGCGCTCGAGGTCCGCTCGGTGGTGTGCTCCTCGGCGTACTCCTCGACGCTCTGGGTGCGGCACAGATCGTGACCCCGCAGCGCGACGAAGAGCTTCGGCCACTTCGCGGTCACCTCGGCGCGGACGCCGCCCTCGATCACCTGCTTGCGATCGAAGGTGCGCAGCAGCGGGCCGCGCTCGACCCGGGTGGTGGCGTCGATCGCGGTGCAACCGGTGACGGCGACGGCGAGCCACAGCGCGGCCGCCCTCATTTGACCCCCTGGAGCATCCGCACCACGTCCGGGCAGCGATCGAACGATTCGGCCACGTCCTCGCAGCT
>JAGSPQ010000610.1 GCA_018262385.1 Myxococcaceae bacterium
TCTACGCCGGCGCGCCCCAGAACGCGCTGGTCCGGGTCGATCTCGCCACCGGGATGAGCACCAGCTTCCCGGCGTTCAGCGGCTCGTTCTTTCAGACCAACGAGCGCTTCATCGCCAAGAGCACCGCTGCCGGCGCGTTCGACGCCCAGCTGATCACCGCCACCACCGCCAGCACCGTCTTCAACAACATGCTGGTGCTCAATGGCCTGGCACCGGCCACCTACTCCGGCACCTCCGCCTCCAACCTGGTCTGGGCCTACAACTGCGCGGCCGCCTGCAACGTCCAGGTGCTGGGGCCCACCGCCTCCAACTCTTCCCAGGTGACCGCCACCGTTCCCGCGGCGCCCAGTTACATCTTTGGCAGCGTGCCGCCCAACGCGACCTCGACCGTTCACTTCACCGCGCCCGGCATTCAGGCCGGGGGGTGGCTGAGCCCGACCCGCTTCATGGCGTTCGGAACCGGCCCGACCAAGCGGGTGGACCTCAAGAACGGAGTGCCCACCTCGGACGTCGACGTCACCATCGATTTCGCCGCCCAGAGCCCGGCGATGCTTCCCCCCGGGGTGATCTGGGTGAAGGCCTCGACGATGAAGCGGATGGCGGCGGTCTACGACAGCACCGACCTGGCGCCAGACACGTTGGGGATCACCGGCAACTACAACTTCAACCTCGTGGGCTCGCGCTCGAGCGTGACCAACTCGAGCCTCGGCAAGTTCGCCGCTTTCTCCGATGGCGCGAACGTCTTCGTCCTCGACGGGGTGAAGTCCGAGGCGCGCAAGGTCGGAGTGGGGCTGGTCCCCAGCCCCTCCGGGCCGTTCGTGCCCACCGACCGGATGAAGATCCAGCGGCTGGGCGGCATCGAGCTGCAGTACTTCGAGAGCGGCCGCATCGCCAGCCTGTCCGAGCCGGGGCACTCCATCTTCTCCAGCGGGATTGTCTCGCTCCCCAAAGGGGGCACCGCGGCGGCGGCGCTCAAGGACTCCGAGCCGACCAACGTGCTCTACCTGACGAACGTCCCCTGAGCGGTCGCCCGCATGAAGAAACCGTGAAGATCAAATGACCGGCGGGTGAAACACTCGTTTTGCGCAGAGCGCACTGTGGCCTTCGTCACTTCCACGAAGGAGCCGCTGAAAATGAAACGAGTCCTCGCCGCCGCCGTCGCCCTCAGTCTCGCCTCCTGTGCGCTGCGCTCTTCTCCGGCTTCGAAGGAGAACGAAGCCGCGACGCCGGAGTACTACCAGCAGAAGGCGGGGAAGCAGCCGCCGTCCGAGACGACCGCGCTCGACTTCGAGGGCGACACGGTCGAGGGCGAGCTCACCCGGCCGGACGGGGAGTACACCGAGGCCCGGAAGAAGGTGAAGCAGTCGACCGTGCTGCAGGACCCGGCCCAACTTCCGTCCCCGGATCCGCACGCTCCGCGCCCGCCGAAGACGGGCGAAGGCGGCGAGGGAGACGACTTCGACCAGGCGTTCGGCAGAGGCGACGTCGCCAGGCAGCCCGGGCCCACTGTGCCGGCCGACGCGCCCCAGGTGCAGATGGTGCCGATCCCCGAAAGCGCGACGGAAGAGGTCCCGCCCACCGGCGCCCAGCGCACCGGAAAAGTCAGCGGGATGTACCTGCAGCACTACGGAGTGAACCCGACGATCGAGACCTCGGACGAGGCGACCAGCACCTTCGCCGCCGACGTCGACACCGCCAGCTACAGCCTGGCCCGCGCGTGGCTCGGCCGCGGCGAGCTGCCCCACGAAGGGGCGGTGCGGGTGGAGGAGTTCATCAACTCCTTCGACTACGCCTACCGCCCGCCGGAGAAGGAGGCGTTCGCGGTGCAGGTCGAGGTGTTCCCCTCGCCCAACCGCAAGGGCTACCACGTGCTGCACCTGGGCCTGAAGGGCAAGGAGGTCCGGGCCTCCGAGCGCAAAGCGGCGAACCTGATCTTCACCCTCGACGTGTCCGGCAGCATGGCCCAGGAGAACCGCCTCGGGCTCGCCAAGCGGGCGCTCGAGCTGTTGGTGGATCAGCTCGAAGAGAAGGACACCGTCGCGCTGGTCGTCTACGGCGACGCGGGCCGCCTGGTGCTGCCGCCGACCCCGGCCAACCAGCGGGCGAAGATCCTCGCCGCGATCGCCGCGCTGCGGCCGGAGGGCGCGACCAACGTCCAGGCCGGGCTGGAGATCGCCTACGCCCAGGCGCTGAAGGCGTTCAAGCCCGGGGGAATCAACCGGGTGGTGCTGTGCAGCGACGGGGTGGCGAACAACGGGGTCACCACCGCCGACGCGCTGTTCGCGAAGGTGAAGGCGCGCGCGTCGGAGGGCATCACCCTCACCGCGGTCGGCTTCGGGATGGGCAACTACAACGACGTGCTGATGGAGCGGCTGGCCGACCAGGGCAACGGCAACTACGCCTATGTCGATCGCCTCGACGAGGCGAAGCGGATCTTCGTCGAGCAGCTCACCGGCACGCTGGAGGTGATCGCGAAGGACGTGAAGCTGCAGCTCGAGTTCAACCCCGCCGCGGTCGAGCGGTACCGGCTGATCGGCTTCGAGAACCGGGTCCTCGACAAGCGCGACTTCGCCAACGACAAGGTCGACGCGGGCGAGCTCGGCGCCGGCCACGCGGTGACCGCGCTCTACGAGCTGAAGCTGCGCCGCCGGGACGTGGCGAAGCTGGCCACCTTTCGCGCCCGGTTCAAGCAGCCCGACGGCCACACCTCGGCGCTGGTCGAGCGGGCGCTGCCGATGTCGATCGTGCGCGACGAATTGAAGGCGGCGACCGGCCCGGCCCGGCTGTCGCTGGTGGTGGCCGGCTTCGCGGAGAAGCTGCGCGGCAGCTACTGGGCGCGCAACCTGAAGTGGGACGAGCTGCTGGCGATGTGGGAGCAGCTGCCGCCGCCGCTGCGCGAGCGCCAGCAGGTGGCCGAGCTGCGGCTGCTGATCCTCGCCGCCAGGCGCCTCGACACCCGCGGCGATCGCTTCGAGAAGGAAGCTCCGCTGGCGTCGATGGACTTCGACCGGGTGCCCGTGTTGCGGTGAAGAAGCTCTGGCCCACGCTCCTCGGGCTTTCCTTCGGGGCGCTGGTCCTGTGGATCTTCTTCGCCTGGCTGTTCACCCTCTTTCGCACCGAGCGCGACGACGGGGTCCGGGAAGCGGCCGCCCACCGCACTGCGCTCGAGGCGTACGCGCTGGCCGAGGTGTCGGCCGCCCTGCGCGCCCAGTTGCTCGCCGCCTCGGATCAGCTCGAGCAGGCGGGTCGGGATCCGCTGCTCGACGACAGCGCGCTGTTCCTCGTCGCGGGCGAGGTGCAGGTGGTGCCGCCCGTGCCGTCGCGGGAAGCACCCGCGGCGCCGGCGACCCGCTCGGACGATTCGCCCCTGCTGCGGCGAGAGGAGCGGATCGAGGAGATCTCCGCCGCGGTGGAGCGCGACGACCGGCCGGGGATCGAGCGCGCCACCCGGGCGCTGCTGGCCGAGCGGGCGCGGTACGTGATCCCGATCTCCGACGAGGTTCCGCTGGTGCTGAAGGTGGTGCGGCTGCTCCAGCGGGCCGGCCCTTCCCCCGAGCTGATGCGGATGCTGCTGCGCGACGGGGTGTCGCCCGACGGCAAGAACATCCCCCTCGGGCTCGAGGGGCTGCAGCGGGCGGTGCTGCGGCGGAAGGCGAAGCTGAGCGCGGCCCAGCTGACCGCGCTGTGCGCCGAGGTGGCGAAGGTCTCGCGCGAGCTGCGGGTGCCGGCGGCCGACTTCGAGGCGCGGTGCCAGGGCGAGCAGCGGCCGCGGCCGCCGGTGTGGCAGCTGCTGGAAGGAGAGTCGCTGTGGAGAGCCGAGGCCGCCTCCGCGGTCTGGTTCGTGCGCGCCGCCTCGGGCCAGGCCGAAGGGGTGGCGGTGGATCTGAAGGCGCTGATCAGCGAGCTGACCGCGCGGCTGCGGGCCCGGGGGCTGCTGTCGGCGCGCGACGGGCTGGTGCTCGAGGTGCCCGCCGG
>JAGSPQ010000039.1 GCA_018262385.1 Myxococcaceae bacterium
CGACGCGAAGGAGGTCTAGCGGCCATGGCTGACAACATCCAGATTCAGGGCACCCAGGAAGAGAACCTCGATGCCTTCGGACGGGAGCACAACGACAAGCTCCAGTCGCTGGCCCGAACGCTGATCTCCGGGCTCTACATGCTGATCCGGTCGGTGAAGATGTACGACCCGGACAACGCGGTCTTCCAGAAGCCGCTGGCGCAGCTGGAAGACACGATCAACACCATCATCCGGCGCGACGGGAAGCTGGATCTCGTCGGGGTGAAGCAGTCGTTCTACATCAACGGAATGTTGGTGAAGGTCGACATGGCGGCCCTCGACAACGTGAAGTTCCTGCTCGACGAGATGCGGGCGAAGGACGTCGGCGGCTTCACCCTGCTGCGCCCGGTGCAGAACCAGGAGCTGAAGAACTTCGTCTGGATCTTCTCGAAGGAGCAGAGCGACGACGCCGACGAGGACGGCACCACCGGCCGCAAGCTCGTCTCGATGAAGCTGGCGAAGTACAGCAAGCTCAAGGAGAAGATCGAGAACGACAAGGACGAGTCGGAGGCGCGCATCGACCGCAAGAAGTACGCGCTCACCGTCTACGGCCGGGCGATCTTCTTCATCAAGAAGTACCTCGAGTCGTTGAAGACGGACACGCCGCTGAACACCTCGAAGAGCCTGCGGCTGGTGCAGGACTTCGTCGACATCGCGTTCGATCAGCGCACCCACTTCCTCGGGCTCACCACCTCACGCAACGAGGCGGAGTACCTCGCCTACCACCACGTCAACGTCTGCCTGATGACGATCGTGTTCGGCGCCGAGCTGGGGCTGACCAAGCAGCAACTGCGCGACCTCGGCTACATCGCCCTCTTCTTCGACGCCGGGATGGGGACGATTCCCGAGTCACTGGTCTCCAAGCGCGGCGGGCTGACCGCGGAGGAGAAGGCGCTGGTGCAGCGGGCGCCGCTGGTGGCGGTGCGGCACATCCTCAAGGAGAAGGCGATCAACCGCTCGACCCTGATGCGGGTGGTGACGACCTTCGAGTTCAAGGTCGACTTCGGCACCGCCGTCCGCGACAACCAGGGCAACATCCAGATGATCATCCCCAAGGGGAGCCTCGGGCTCTACGCGCGCCTGGTGGCGATCTGCGCGACCTACGACGCGCTCACCTCGAAGCGGCCCTACCGCGACGCCTACGGCCCGGAAGTGGCGCTGATGCTGATGTGGACGGAGATGCGCAACAAGTTCGACCCCGACCTGCTGAAGGTGTTCATGCGGGTGATGGCGATTCAGCCGATCAAGGTGCTGACCAAGCGCCAGCAGACGGCCGGCATCTCGCTCAGCGGGTTTTGACGGGCGGCTCTTCGTCGAGCAGCGCCTGCTCGGCCTTCAGAAAGTCCCTGGGCGGCTTCACCTCGAACGACAGCACCTTGCCCGTCCTCGGATGGGGGAACTTCAGCTTCCAGGCGTGGAGCGCCTGGCGGTCGATCACCTGCGGGCCGGCCTTCTTCACCCCGCCGTACAGCGCGTCGCCCAGCAGCGGGTGGCCGGCCTCCGCGAAGTGAGCGCGGATCTGATGGGTGCGCCCGGTCTCGAGGATGATCTCGACCCGCGAGGCGCGGAAGAAGAAGCGGGTGGTGACGAAGTGGGTGACCGCCTCTTTGCCGGTCTTCACCTTGCCTGAGAAGCGCTGGCGGTGGCGCGGGTGGCGGCCGTAGAGGGTGCGAAACGTCCCCCTGAGCGGGGCAGCGCCGTGCACCAGCGCCAGGTAGGTCTTCTCCACCGCGCGCGCCTTGAACGCCGCCTGCAGCGCGACGAGCGCCGCGTCGTTCTTCGCCACCACCAGCAGCCCCGAGGTGTCCTTGTCGAGGCGATGGACGATCCCGGGGCGAAGCTCCCCGCCGATGCCGGCCAGATCCGAGACGTGAAACAGCAGCGCGTTGACGAGGGTGCCGTCGCGGTTTCCGGCGCCGGGGTGGACCACCATCCCCGCCGCCTTGTCGAGCACGAGCAGGTCGGCGTCCTGGAAGACGACCTTCAGCGGCAGATCCTGGGCGGTCAGCGCGGTGGGCTCTACGGGAGGCACGTCGACCTCGAGCGCCTCTCCGCCCTTGAGCCGCAGCGCGGCGCGCACCGGCTGGCCTTCGAGGGTGACGTGGCCCTGCTCGATCAGCGCCTTGAGCCGCGAACGGCTGAGCTCGGGCAGAACGGAGGCGAGGTGTTGATCGATGCGCGCGCCGCGGGCTTTCGGCGCGACGACGACGCGAATCACCAGATCTTCGACTTCACGTGCCCCTTGGGGCGAATGACGATGTCGCAGATGGCGCGATCGAAGAAGTTGGTGCGGGTGAAGATCTCCTGCGAGACGCGGGTCTTGAAGAGCTCACGCCCTTCTTCGATCTCGTCCTTGAGGGTCTCGAACAGGTTATCGTGTTCGATGCCCTTGATGATCTTCTGCTCGTTGTAGAGAGAAATGTCGGAGGCGATTGCCCTCGCCAGCCGCATCGCCTTCATTCGTTCTTCGTCGGTCATCGAGGCCGGCATTCTTCAGGTCGCGACCGTTCTGGTCAACCTTTCGAGCGGATCCGTTCAACCAGCAACAGGTAGCTACGGGCGACCTTGAGGCCGTCGAGGCGCAATTCCTTCGCCAGGGACATCAAGATCCCCCGCAGGTAGACGGTCGCCGGCAGCTGGTCGTAGCGGTCGGCTTCGACGTTCTCGAGGTGTTTGGCGCCGATCCGGGTGCGCTCGGCGACCTCCGCCAGCGACAGCCCCAGCGCGGTGCGGACCTTCCGCAGCAGCTCGCCGTTGTATTCGGTGTCGGGAGCGAGCTCCGGCATCCGGGGGCGCTCAGGAGCGGCAGGCGGCGGAGCCGAGGCCCGGGGCGCCGGGGCCGGAACCGGGCTGGCGCGGGGCAGCATCGACAAGGCGTGCTCTTCAGACAGCCGCTCCGCTTCGGCGGCCCGGGGCGGCGCGGCGACCGGGGCGGAAGGCGCGGCGACCGGAACCGGAAGCTCCGCGACCGGAACAGGAAGCTCCGCGACCGGAGCGGAAGGCGCTGCGACCGGAGCGGAAGGCGCTGCGACCGGAACCGGAAGCTCTGCAACCGGGGAAAAAGGGGCTGCGACCGGAACAGGAAGCTCCGCGGCCGGAGCGGAAGGCGACGGCCGGGGAGTCGCCGCCCCCGTCGACGGTGGAACGAAACCGGGCGGCGGCGGCGGCGCGACCGGCGGCCCGGCCGGCTCGGACCAGGTGAACGCCACCCTCGGGTGGGTCGACGCGACCGAGTGGTCGGCGCCCCTGAGCAGCTCGCCCATCTCGAGCTGACTGGCCTCGGGCTCTTCCCGGGCCGGATCGCGCGGCGGCAACCCGAGCTCCTCGTCGTACATCGAGCGGAGCTCGTCGTCGCTGAGCACCTCCATCGCCTCGAGCAGCCGCTTGCGGAGCGCCGCCGCCGTCTCGGGAGTCGCCAGCCCATAGAGCGCGAGCTGATCATCGGCGTACATCCGGGTCAGCCGCTGCCACGCGCCGCGAACCTCAGCCGCGCTCGCCGAGGCCGAGATCTCGAGCAGCTCGTAGTACGACTGCGCGGCGAACGGCTTCACCGGTCCAATGCAAGCAGGTTTTCGGCAAGACGCATCACACCAAGTGATGCGGCGCTCGAAGGAGCCGTGGTGAGCAGGGCCTGCCGGGCCCGCACCGCCATCCAGACTGCGTCGTCGTGCCCTACCGTTCCGAGGTACCCCAACTCGAGTCCGAAGAACTTCTTCCACGCCGCCGCGATGGTCGGGCCGATGTCGTGGTCGGCGCGGGTCCTCGCCTGGTTCACCACCAGCCAGGGGTGAAAGCCGCCGAGCAACATCTCCAGCTGGGTGGCTCCGGCGGGGTTGTCGATGCGCAGCCGGGTGACCAGATCCCACGGAGTCCGGGCGGTCGGATCGCGGCCGGAGAGCACCACCGACATCGCCTCCGCCACCCCGGGGTCGGTCAGCCCCTGCATTCGCCGGAAGAAGGAGGTCTTGATGAAGCGGTAGGCGTTCTCGATCGAGGTCGGCTCGGGCAGCAGCACCACCAGCCCGAGGTCGGCGGCGAGAAAGAAGTCGAGCACGTTGAACGCGGTGCCGGCGCCGAGATCGAGGATCACGTAGTCGACGTCGAGCGCCCGCAGGTGGCGCAGCAGCCGCGTCTTCTGGGCGTGGCGCGGGTTGGCGGCATCGAGGCCGTCGTGCGCCCCGGCGATCAGCCCGAGGCGCTCGATCCCGGAGGGGACGATGGTGTCCTCGAGGCGCGCCACCCGGTTGTTGATGAAATCCGACAGCGAGACGGTCGGCTGGCCGACGCCGAGGCAGGTGTGGAGGTTCGCGCCGCCCAGATCCGCGTCGAGCAGCACCACCGTCGCGCCGCGGCCGGCGAGCGCGATCCCGAGGTTGGCCGAGACGAGCGACTTTCCGATTCCGCCCTTCCCGCCTCCGACCGCGATCACCTTGCGGGCTCTGGCCGTTCCCGGGCCCGGCGAGCGCCGGCGAGGAAACGGAATCACCTTGGTTGCTTCTTCCGACATCGGCCTTCGGTTCCTCCTGGGTCTGGAGCCTGAACTACTCCTCGTTGAGCTCGACGTTCCAGTACGAAGCGTCGGCCAACGAGAGAAACGGCAGCCACTCGCGGTAGCTGGCCTTCTTTCCGGCGCCCCGGAAGAACGGGGTCCAGCGGGGCCGCCCGGGCACCCGGATCAGCCGCATCCCCGCCTGCTCGGGAGTCCGCCCGCCCTTGCGCAGGTTGCAGTCGATGCACGAGCAGACGATGTTTTCCCACGAGGTGCGCCCGCCGAGGGTGCGCGGGATCACGTGATCGAGGTTGAGCAGCGCCCGGCCCAGATGCGCGCCGCAGTACTGGCAGGTGTCGTCGTCGCGCGCGTAGATGTTGAGCCGCGAGAACCGCACCCGGCCCCTGGGCAGGTGCTCGAAGACCGACAGCACTACCACCCGGGGGACGCGGATCGATCGGCTGATCGTCGAGATCGCCTCGTGGTTGGCGGCGGTCAGCTGCGCCCAGGAGGCGAAGTCGTACAGGCGGTACTGGCTGTCGATCGCCCGGGCCAGCCCCGAGTACAGCAGGGTGAAGGCGCGGCGCACCGAGGTGACGTGCACCGGCTGGTAGTTGCGATTGAGGACGAGGACGGCGGTGTTCAGCATTTCAGGATCCAGGAACCGCGGCGGCCACGGCTCTGGCGACCACGGACAGCTCATCGTCCCTCAGGCAGCGGACGTCCAGCAACAGCAGGCCATCGGCGATGCGGGCCACCACCGGCGGCTGGGCGGCGCGCAGCCGCTGGTGCAGCGCCTCGGCGTTCGCCCCGCCGATCGCGCAGGCGAACGAGGGAAGGCTCGCCAGCGGCATCGCCCCCCCGCCGACCTGGCCGGTGGTGACGATCAGCCGGGCGTCGACCTGCTGGGCCAACAGCTGCTCGAGCAGCCGCTGGGCGCGGGCCTCGAGGGTCGCGCGGGGCTGCTTGAGCAGCGCGCGGACCGGGAGCAGATCCTCCGCCCCGTCGCGGTACGCCTCGAGCGTCGCCTCGAGCGCCGCGACGGTGAGCTTGTCGATCCGCAGCGCGCGGTTGAGCGGGTGCTTGCGCAGCGCGGCAATCACTCCCCGCCTTCCGACCAGGATCCCCGCCTGGGGCCCACCGAGCAGCTTGTCGCCGGAGAACGCGACCAGGTCGGCGCCGGCCGAGACGACCGTGGCTACCGTGGGCTCGGAGGTCAGCCCCTCGGCGTGCAGCGCGGTCAGCGCGCCCGAGCCGAGATCCTCGAACAGCACGATCCCTTTCTCGCGCGCCAGGCCGGCCAGCTCGCGGGTCGAGGCCTCTTCGGTGAAGCCGACCAGCGCGAAGTTGCTGCGGTGCACCTTCACCAGCAGTCCGGTGTCCGGGCCGATTGCCTCGGCAAAGTCGGCGAGCCGGGTCCGGTTGGTGGTGCCGACCTCGATCATCCGCGCGCCCGACTGGCGCATCACGTCCGGGATCCGGAAGCCGCCACCGATCTCCACCAGCTCGCCCCGCGAGACGATCGCCTCCCGGCCCTGGGCGAGCGCGCTGAAGGCGAGCAGCACCGACGCGGCGCAGTTGTTCACCACCAGGGCGTCTTCCGCGCCGGTCAGGCGGCACAGCAGCTCGATCACCGGCTGGTACCGGCTGCCGCGCTCGCCTTCCTCCAGATCGAGCTCGAGGTTGCAGTAGCCCGCGCCCACCTCGGCGATCCGCGCGAGGGCCGCGAGGCTCAGCGGGGCCCGGCCGAGGTTGGTGTGGAGCACCACGCCGGTCGCGTTGAGCACCTTGCGCAGGTTGGGCTGCTTGAGCGTCTGCAGCGCCCGGTGCACGTCGGCCTCGTCGAACCCCACCGGGTCTCCGGCGATCAGGCGGGCGCGCGCGGTCTCGACCGCGGTTCGCAGCGCCTCGACCACCAGGGGCCGCGGCTCGGAAGAGAGCAGCGGTGCCAGCGACGGCCGGCTCAACAGCTCGTCGATCGAAGGCAGGCTGCGCAGCAGGGTGTTGCGGGTCGCGTCTTCCACTGGGGGGGAGAGTAACCCACGTCGGCGAGACTTCCTGTTTCAGAGCGGTGGCTTGGTCTTCTCATCCAGACTGCGGGAGACCAGCTCCGGATCCGCGGGCAGTTGCATCGCCTCTGCCACGTTGTCGACCCGATCCCGGATCGCCGGGCTGTCGCGGCGCAGCTCCTCGAGCAGCGCGATGACCTTGGCGATCTTGCTCTCGGACAGGACATTCACCTGCAGGTCGAGGTGGGCCCGCCGTTCGGCGAGGCGGCTCTGCCGGTTCTGGGCGATCAGGATCACGATCGTCGTCAGCAGAGAGCTGGCGGTGACGAAGCCCTGAAGCCAGAAGAACGGCGGCGCGTCGAGCACCTCCGCGCCCATTGCGCGGGCCACCAGGTTTCCGGAAATCCAGCCGGCCACCAGGACGACGTAGGCGACCAGAAAGAGCGGGCGACCGATCCCCGCGACGATCCGCTCGATCCCGCGCTGACCTCGCGGCATCTCGTGCTCTGCCCTCTCGTACAACGCGGAGACCGCGTCGACGTTGTCGTAGATCTGCTCGGAGGCGATCCGCGTCGCGCTCTGCCGCGCCGCGGTGGGCTTGTTTCGGGAGAGCATGAGCCGAGGCTAGGCCACCTCGTTCCAATCCGTCAGAGGCACTTGCCAGCGCCACAGCCCTTGCCCTGGTTCTGGCAGTCGATCGTCTGTCTGGCGGTGCAGCCGGTGCCGGGGCAGAAGCCGCCCGCGCAGGCCCCGTCGACGCAGCCGCAGCCGTAGTTGGCGCAGTCGTTGGTCATCTTCGCGGTGCAGCCGGTGCCGGGGCAGAAGCCGCCGCTGCACTGCCCGTCGATCGACTTGCAGCCGAACTTCCCGCAGTCGTTGATCATCTTCGCGGTGCTGCCGGTGCCGGGGCAGAAGCCGCCGCTGCACTTGCCGTCGATCGACTTGCAGCCGAAGTTGCCGCAGTCGCTGATCATCTTCGCGGTGCTTCCCGGGCCGTCGCAGAACCCGCCGCTGCACTTCCCGTCCACGCAGCCGCAGCCGAAGTTGCCGCAGTCGTTGGTCATCTTCGCGGTGCAGCCGGTGCCGGGGCAGAAGCCGCCGCTGCACTGGCCGTCGACGGTGCTGCAGCCGAACTTGCCGCAGTCGAGCGCGTTCTTCGCCGTGCTGCCGGTGCCGTCGCAGAAGCCGCCGCTGCACTTGCCGTCGACGCACCCGCAGCCGAAGTTGCCGCAGGCCTGGGTCTGGGCCGCCGAGCAGCCGGTGCCGGCGCAGAACCCACCCGAGCACGATCCCGACGCGCAGCTGCAGCCGAAGTTGCCGCACCCCTCTGCCTGGGCGGTGGTGCAGCCCGAGGGGGTCATCGCCGCGCCGCCACCGCCGCCGGTGCACGGGCCGCCGCCCGGACCGCCGCCCCACCATTCCCAGTGCCAGCTCTCGGACGGCACGGTGCGCTTGAAACCGTACGCCGCGCCGTGGGCGTTGAGCCAGTTGAGCACCCCACCCTCGCTGGTGTTGAGGTCGAGCGCGTGGCCGCTCTGGTGATTCGAGTGGCCGGGGCGGGCGGCGAGGTTGCCGCCGTTGCAGTTGCGATTGACGTAGCAGCCCCAGAAGTACTGCTGCTCGGCCATGGTGCGGAAGCCCGAGACGATCCGGATGCCGATTCCCTGGTTGCGCGCGGCGGCCTGCATCACCGCGTACGCGTTGGCGGTGCCGATCTCGGCGCGGCGCCCGTCGGCGGAGACGACGGTGATCGGGAAGGAGCTGCCGTTGGTGTAGCCGGTGTCCCCGCGCGGATCGCACGAGACCAGGCCCTGCTGCGCGATGTTCGAGCGATCGTCGAACGGCTCCTCGCCGTCTGCCTCGTAGATCTCCAGCGAGGAACTTCCACAACCGGACCACAGCGCCACCGCCAGCCACCACGCTCGTGCGTTCATTCGCCGGACGGTACGTGAGGCCGCCGCGGCTCATCGTTCGACGCGGCCCGACCAGAGTCGTGGGCGTGACGTCACCCCCGGGTGACGGTCAAGAAAGAGCGGGCGCGAGCAGGCAAACGTTTGCCCGATCGCGCCCGCCTCAAACTGGAATTCGAAGGCGCAAGACACCCAGGCCCTGTGCAGCGTGGACCAGCATCGAGCGGATGTCCCCCGGGTCAGCTCACTCTGCCGGAGCAACACCCCACTGCTGTCGGCGTCGTCGAATCGCGAGCCGACAAAAGGGGGTCAGCCCTCGTCCAGCTCGCCGTGCCAGTAGGTCATGTCCCGCAGCCAGTTCTTCCAGCTGTGCGGCATGCCCTTTTCCCACATGAACGTCAGCCGCAAGGTGTCCGGCAGCTTCGCCGGCTTGACCGGCCGAACCGACAACTTCATCCGTGCCTGCTCGGGAGTCCGGCCACCCTTCGTCTGGTTGCACGGCACGCACGAGATGACGATGTTGTCCCAACCGGTGCGGCCCCCCTGGGCCCGGGGCACCACGTGATCGTAGGTCGCCTCGGCCCGGGTGATCTTGCGAGTGCAGTACTGGCACTTGCCGTGATCCCGCGCGTAGACGTTTTCCCGGCTGAACCGGATCACCGGCTTGCGCCGCTTGAGCATCCGGAGGAAGCGCACCACCGACGGCATTCGCACCTCGAAGGTGACGGAGCGAATCGTCTTGTCGTCGTACTCCTCGACCACCTCCACCTTGCCCGAGAAGAGCAGCGAGATGGCGCGTTGCCAGGTGACCCGGGCAACAGGCTCGTACGTCGCATTCAGTACAAGTGTTTCCATTCGCTCCTCCTTTCTTAACCAGTGATTCTAGCGGCGTAAATGGCGGGGCCGGCAAGCGGATCCGCGCTGCTGATTGCTTCCAACATCTGCGGGGGGACTCCTCGGCTACCCCGGCTGAATGGTTGGGCTTTCAGACGAGGGCCTGCTGGGTTTCCTGATTTTGGGGGTGAAGGTTAGTAACTGCGCTGTAGGCAAAAAATGCCCCTGGCAGGGCTCGAACCTGCGACCTCTTCGTTCGGAACGAAGCGCTCTGATCCAGCTGAGCTACAGAGACCGATGTGGTGAAAGGCAGGATGGACCTGGGGGGGATCGAACCCCCGTCTCTGGTATGCGGAACCAGCATTCTCCCGCTGAACTACAGGCCCTTTTGAGCCCTCAGCCGGAGTCGAACCGGCACCTCCGGTTTACGAAACCGGTGCTCCTCCTCCTGAGCTTCAAGGGCGCTGCTGTGCCGGCCCCCCGAATCGAACGGGGTCCTTCCGCTCTTCAGGCGGACGCGCGGACCACCTACGCCAGGCCGGCAGAGAATCTCGCGTGGCGCGATTGGACGACACGCAGCAAAGGGTGGCGTGAGGTCTCGCCGGGAGTTGAACCCAGCTGGGCGAGACCGTGCGCTTGGCCTTCAGCCAGGAAGACGGAAG
>JAGSPQ010000611.1 GCA_018262385.1 Myxococcaceae bacterium
GACCGCCCCGGCGGCGGCCAGCCTGGAGGCGCTCTCGGTGCAGGGCGGGTTCCTCGGGATGAGAGCGATTGGGCCGGTCACCCTGCGGCGGGTGCACTTCTCCGGACACCGGCGGGTGGCGCTCGAGGCGGGCGCCGCGCTGACCCTCGAGGACTCGGTGTTCGACGGCAGCGTGAGCGAGACCCGCGGCGTGCAGCTGACGAAGGGGGCAGTGGCGAAGCTGAAGAAGGTCCGCTTCGTCGGAGCGTTTGCCCGCGCGATCGACGCCGTCGCCGCCCAGCTCGACGCGGAGGACGTGCAGAGCGAGGGGCCGGCCCAGGCGCTGCACCTCGAGCAGAGCCAGGCCCAGGTGCGCAGGCTGACCGTCGCCGGCGGCAGCGGGCCCGGGGTGTTCGTGGCCGAGGGGGCGCTGAACCTGAGCGACGCCTCGGTCAACGGCCACGAGTACGGGCTAAGCGCGAGGAAGGCCGCGCTCACCGTGGTGCGCTTCAGCTCGAAGCGGGTGCAGCTGGCAGGGATCGCGACCGTCCAGTGCACCGGCAGCCTGAGTGAGATCCAGACCGAGCAGAGCGGCAGCTACGGCGGGCTGCAGCTGCTCGAGAGCGTGCTGAAGGTGAAGGGGCTGAAGGTGAGGCAGGCGCGCTCGATGGGCGTGTTCGTGCGGTTGGGCGAGGTGAAGCTCGAAGACGTGACGATCGAGCAGGTGCGGGGCGATCGCGATGGGGGAGGCGAGAACGGCGGCGACGGGCTGCACCTGCGCGACGCCGACGTCGAGGTGACCAACGTGATCGTGCGGGACGTGGAAGGGGTGGGAGTGTTCGCCACCAAGGGCGCGCAGGTCGAGGTGACGAAGTTCGCCTGCGAGCGCTGTCGGATTGGCGCGGTGGTCTCGGAGCTCGCCTCGGTGGTGACGCTGAAGGGGCTGATCAGCCGGGGCGGCGAGGGGCCGGCGATCGCGGTGCTCGAGCAGGGCACGGTGAAGCTGGAGGACGCGGACATCACCGCGGTCCAGGTGCCGATCTGGGCGGAGTGCGATCAGGGCGCGCGGGTGACGGTGAAGCGGATGAAGAGCAACCTCGCGCTGCCTCCCAGCGGGTGCATCGCGCGCGACTGAAGAGTTAGGCTCGCGGGGGTGATTCGCCGGTTGACGCTCGCAGGCCTGTTGCTGGGCACCGCCGCCCTCGCGGGCGACGCGCGGATCAACGTCAACTTCGGCAACTGGCGGGTTGGCAACCCCCGCGCGAGCAGCGCGGCGGTGCCGTCCTACCCGCGGCAGCCGTACGTGTACTGGCTGGTGTCGCCGCAGGCGCAGGCGCCCGAGCCGCAGATGGTCTACGTCGAGCGGGAGCCGGAGCCGGAGCCGGAGCTCGAGCAGCCGATGCGGGTGGTGGTGGTGCAGCTGCCTCCGGTGCAGGTGGCTGCGCCGGTTCCTCCGCCGGTGGTGGTGCCGGCCGCTCCGGTGGCGCCGGCCGCGCCGCCGGCTCCCCGGGTGCCCGGGCCCGACGTCTTCTGGTGGACCGACGAGGACGGGGTGGTGCACTACTCGACGCGCGTTCCGGCCGATGCGCGCAAGCGGGCGAAGAAGCTCTCGACCCTGGCGAAGTGACTCCCGCGCCCGCCCTCGATACCGAGCGCCTGATCCTGCGCGTTCACCGCGCCGAAGATCTTCAGGCCTGCGCGACGATGTGGTCCCACCCGGACGTCACCCGGTACATCGGCGGCCGCCCGTTCACCGAGGAAGAAGTCTGGGGCCGGGTGCTGCGCTACATCGGCCACTGGACGGCGCTCGGGTTCGGCTACTGGGCGATTCGCGAGCGGTCGACCGGGCGCTTCGTCGGGGAGCTCGGCTTCGCCGACTTCAAGCGGGACATTCAGCCGAGCCTGGCCGGCGCGCCGGAGATCGGCTGGGCGCTCTCGCCCTGGGCGCACGGACAGGGCTTCGCGACCGAGGCGGTGCGCGCGGTGGTGGGGTGGGGCGACCAGCACTTTCCCGGCCAGCGCACGGTCTGTCTGATCAGCCCCGGCAACAAAGCGTCGATCCGGGTGGCCGAGAAGTGCGGCTACCAGGAGTACGAGCGCACCACCTACAAGGGCGAGCTGACGCTGTTGTTCCAGCGCTGAAGGTTCAGCCGGTCGAGACCTGCACCGCCCAGAGCCCCTCGCCGAGGCAGGCGTCGATGATCCGGACCAGGTCTTCGCAGCGAACCGCGTCGTCCGTCTGGGCGAACGGGGTTCCGGCGCTGCGATCGGGCGGAACCACCGACCTGGTGACCCGAAGCGATCCCGCACGCGCCGCGGTTCCGAGGAAACCGAGGTGGAGGTTGGGGCCCCCGCTGGGCGGGGGCGGAGCACTCCGCCTCGCTCCTGGTCGGCGAGGAGGAGCTGCGGGGTGCCCAGTCGGGGGTCGAAGCGCGGTTGAGCGCCCCGAGCTCGGCCTACCCGGCAGATCCACCCGGGTCGCTGCCGACCGAACCCGCCTGCTTTTCCCTGCGCCGGCCAATCCCGGCGGCAGTCGCCATCCTTGCGGACCGCAGTGCTCGTGTGCCCGCGGCTCGGCGCCGCTCGGCCTGAAGGGGAGCGGGGTTCGCCCCGCGGTCGAAGCCCAACTACCCGCGCTGCGCGGTCGCTGCGCCGATCGTCGCCGCCGCCTGCTCCTCGACCGGCGTGGCGCGGCGCTCGAGCCACGCGATCAACCTCGGGTAGACCTCGACGGGCGCGTGGGTGCCGAGCAGCAGATCGCCGTGCCCGTAGTCGTTCCGGTGGCCGAACGCGGTGCCGAACATCTGCAGTTCCTTGTCGGCCGAGCCGGCGAGCGCGAAGTGCTGCTCGCAATTGGCCGGCGGAGCGAGCCCGTCGGCGGAGCCTCCGACGATCAGCGTCGGCACCTCGAGGGCGCGCACCCGCTCGCGGTAGTCGGTCTTGCCGTCGACCGAGCGGAACTTGTCGTCGTAGGTCCAGTCGCGCAGCTGGCTCAGCACCCCGTGCCAGATCGGAGCGATCACCGTCGCCATCGCCCGGCGCTGCACCCACCCCGGCATGTTGCGCTGATTCGCCATCCCGCCGCCGACCGGCACCCGGAACCAGCCCGCGAACGGAGCCACCAGCGCCGCGAGCCAGTCGGTGCGAAACCGCCCGAGCGGGGACAGCCAGTACCCGAACTTCAGCAGCCAGCGCGTGCCCCACTGGGTGCGGAAGAACACCGGCGAGCCGATCGTGATCAGCCCCTTGAGCTTCTGCGCCACCTCGCCTTCGGCCGCGGCGAGCGCGACCAGCCCGCCCAGCGAGTGGCCGACCCAGAAGGTCTTCAGCGCGCCCGAGTGGGTGAGCGCGTGGCGGATCAGCGCGGGAACGTCGAACCTCACGTAGTCGTCGATGCAGCCGTCGGCGCGCATGCCGGGCGGAGCGGGCGCGGCCTGCCCGGCTCCGCGCAGCTCGACGGTGAAGCACTCGAAGCCGGCGTCGGCCAGCGCCGCCGCCAGGCTGTGCGGCGACTGGAATTCGAGGAATCGGTGGTTGTTCGACAAGCCGTGGCACAACACCACCGGTTCGACGAACCGGCGCCGTGAAGGAGCGCGATGCCAGGCACACAGCTGCCACCCATCGACCGCCGCCACCACGATGGCTGTCGGCCGTTGCCCTTTCAGCGCGAAAAAAGCCATCACTCCGCGCACCCAGAGTGCAAGGCAACCGAGGGTCGCCAGCAGGGCGAGGATGATCAGAAGTGCGGTTTCCAAGGCCTGTTAAGGTGCTCCGACCAATGAAGCTTCGCCAGCTGATGTTCGTACTGCCGAACCTCTTCACCGTCTC
>JAGSPQ010000040.1 GCA_018262385.1 Myxococcaceae bacterium
GTTCGGCCGGTTTCTCCCCGCCACCGACGTCCCCCGGATGCTCGCGGCGATCGATCCGCGGAAGCTCGCCCCCGCCAACGGCTCGAACCTCGAGCTCGGGGCGCGGTTGGCGGCCGAGGCGCTCGCCCAGGTCGCCGGCGTGGGCCGGGTCGTCCTCTTCACCGACGAAGAGCTGAGCCAGGACTTCTCCAATGAGGTGGCGATCGCCGAGCTGGCGAAGGCCCCGTCCGGCACCGTCGTCCACCTGGTCTCCCGGAGTGCCTCGGGCGGCAGCCACCTCGAGGAGAGCCGGGACGACGCCAACGCGCTGGCGCCGATCGCCACCTCCACTGGAGGCGTCTTCTTCCGCATCTCCGGTCACCCCGAAGATCCGGCAGACGCGGCGAGCGCGCTGCTGGGCCTGGTGCGCCCGATCCGCATCGACGGCTTCACGGTCGAGGCGAAGGGGCTCGAGACCGATCGGCTCGACGCGCCGGAGGTGCTGCCGGAAGGCTCCACCCTCCGCTACACCGCGATCGCCCCGCGGCCGCCCTCCGAAGTCACCGTGACCGGGAAGATCTGGGGCCGCGACTACCGCCAGCGGGTGTCGATCGATCCCGACCTGACCCGCTGGATGCCCGCTCTGGCGATCGGCGTCGCCGAAGTAGAGCCGCAGCTGTCCGACGACGAGGTCCGCACCGCCGCGCTCACCGCTCGCGCCGTCTCGCGCGTCACCAGCTACCTCGCCGCCCAGCCGACCGCCGCCGCGTCGACCCTCGGCCGCGAGCTCGGCGTGCTGTACGGCGGCCACCTGTTTGGAACCAGCGGCTGCGGGTGCGGGGGCAGCTTCTCTTCCCGCTGCGGCATTCGGGTGGTCAGCCCTCCACCCGACTACGAGGGGCTGCTGCGGGCCCTGCTCGCGCCCGGAGTCGCGGCCTGCGGCGCGCTGAGCGGGTCGATCACCCTCGAGGCGACCGGGGACGAGATCGTCGCCGTCGAGACCGCCGCGGCGACGCCCGAGCTGGCCGCCTGCCTCGCCGAGGTGGCGTGGGCCGCCCGGCTCACCCCCACCTTCTCGACCCACCGCCGCTACGAGGTCGCGATTGCTCCCTAGCCCAGCGCGCGCCGCACGTCGTCCGCGGTGGCCGACGGCACCACCCCCACCACCCGCACCCCCGACAGCTCCAGCTCGTTGCGCAGGCGCTTGCGCGACGCCTCGTCGCCTTCGCCCACGCACAGGCACACCAGCCCGCTCTCGGCCGCGGCGATCGCGATCCGCGCGCTGTCCACCGCCACCGCCGTCACCCACCCGGCGGCGAACAGCTGCTCCTCGAGCGCATAGACCCGGGCCAGGTCGGCCTCGATCCACACGATCCCTCCCGCATGGCCCAGCCGCTGCTGCCGCGCCTGGGCGCTCACCCGCGAGCCGCCGCGCACCGACGCATCCGCTTCCAGGGTGGCGGGCTCGACCATCCCCGCGGCGACGGTGTTGTTGCTCAGCGCGTCGATCACGATGAACGCGCCAGTTCCGCGCACCGCGGCGTACGCGTCGACCGCCAGCGGCCGCAGGCACCGCAGCGTCACCCGGCCCACGTCGTTCAAGCCCAGCGACTCGGCGGGCACCGGCTTCAACGTCTCGAGATCCAGCCGCGAATGCAGCGTCTCCAGCCGGGCCGGCACGGTGCGGGTGGTGTGCTTCACCAGGTACTCGCGGCCCTTCTCCAGCGGCCGTTCGTTGAGCCACACCACGTTCGCCTCGAGCTGCTTCACCACCCGCGGCGCGTCGGCCGGCCGGGCGATCAAGTCTCCGCGCGAGACGTCCACCTCGGTGGTCAGCCGCAGCGTCACCGACATCGGCGCGACCGCCCGCTCCAGCGGCCCATCGAAGGTGTCGATCCCGGCGATCACCGCCCGGCTTCCCGACGGCAGCACCACCACCTCGTCGCCCACCGCCACCGCGCCCGACGCGATCTGCCCGGCGAACCCGCGGTAGCGCAGATCCGGCCGCAGCACGTACTGCACCGGAAACCGAAACGGCGCGTGCACGCGCGACTCGCCGGTCGGCACCGTCTCGAGGAACTCGAGCAGCGTGCCGCCGGTGTGCCAGGGCGTCTTCGCGCTGGCGGCCACCACGTTGTCGCCGTCGCGCGCGCTGATCGGAAAGTAGCTGACCCCGGCGAAGCCGAGCCTGCCGACGAACGGCTCGAACTCCGATCGGATCGCGTCGAACACCCCGCGATCCCACCCGACCAGATCCATCTTGTTGATCGCCACCACCAGGTGCCGGATCCCCAGCATCGAGGCGAGGTACGCGTGGCGGCGGCTCTGCGGCAGCACCTTCAGCCGGGCGTCGATCAGGATCACCGCCACCTCGGCGGTCGAGGCCCCGGTCGCCATGTTCCGGGTGTACTGAACGTGCCCCGGGGTGTCGGCGACGATGAAGCGTCGGCGCCCGGTGACGAACGATCGGTACGCGACGTCGATGGTGATGCCCTGCTCGCGCTCGGCGCGCAGGCCGTCGGTGAAGAGCGAGAAGTCGATCTCCTCGCCCACCTGGCGGGTCGCCCGGCGCACCTGCGAGATGTGGTCGTCGTACAGACCGTTCGCCTCGTAGAGCAGCCGACCGATCAGCGTCGACTTGCCGTCATCCACCGAGCCGACCACCACCAGCCGCAGCAGCTCCTGCGCCTGGCGGCGGACCCGCTCTTTCGCCTCGAGAGTCGCGGTCACCTAGAAGTACCCCTCGCGCTTCTTCGCTTCCATCGAGCCTTCCTCGTCGTGGTCGATCAGCCGCCCCTGCCGCTCGGAGAAGTTCGTCGCCAGCATCTCGTCAATCACCTCGGCCACCGTGGTCGCCGCCGACTCGACCGCGCCGCTCAGCGGGTAGCACCCCAGCGTGCGGAAGCGCACCCGCTTCAGCACCGGCCGCTCGCCCGGCTTCAGCCGCATCCGATCGTCGTCCACCATGATCAGGTTGCCGTCGCGCTCGATCACCGGCCGCTCGGTCGCGAAGTACAGCGGCACCACCGGGATCTTCTCGGTCAGCACGTACTGCCACACGTCGAGCTCGGTCCAGTTCGAGAGCGGGAAGACCCGGATGCTCTCGCCGCGATCGATCCGCCCGTTGTAGAGGTTCCACAGCTCGGGCCGCTGGTTCTTCGGATCCCACTGGCCGTTGCGATCGCGGAACGAGAAGACCCTTTCCTTCGCGCGCGACTTCTCCTCGTCGCGCCGGGCGCCGCCGAACGCCGCATCGAAGTTGTGCTCGGCCAGCGCGGTGAGCAGCCCGACCGTCTTCATCGCGTGGGTGTACTTCTGGCTGGTGAAGTCGAACGGGTTCATCCCGTCGGCGAGCGCCTGCCGGTTGACGTGCACCAGCAGCTTCATCCCGTGGCTCGCCACGAACGAGTCGCGAAACGCGTACATCTCGCGGAACTTCCAGGTGGTGTCGACGTGCAGCAGCGGGAAGGGCAGGGGAGCAGGATGAAACGCCTTCCGCGCCAGGTGCAGCATCACCTGCGAATCCTTCCCCATGCTGTACAGCATCACCGGCCGGGCGAACTCGGCCGCGACCTCGCGAATGATGTGGATGCTCTCCGCCTCGAGTTGCTTGAGCTGGGACAGCCGCTCGCCGCTCATCGGCCCGCTCCGCTGCGCGCCGACGCTTGCTGCGCCAGCGCGGTCAGCTGCGCGCGCAGCCGCACCACCTCGCCCACCACCAGCAGCGCCGGAGAGCCGACCTGGGCCGCCGCCGCCAGCTCGGCGATCTCGCCCAGCGTCCCTTCGATCACCCGCTGTCCTTCCCAGGTGCCGGCCTCGACGATTGCCGCCGGGGTCCGCGCGCTCTTGCCCTGCCGCACCAGCGCCGCCGTCGCCTCGGCGAGCTTCCGCCCCGCCATGAACAACACCAGCGTCTGCGCCCCGGCGAGGTGCTTCCAGTTCGGGTTGTCCTCCGCGCGATGGCCGGTGGCGAAGGTGACCGACGACGCCACTGCGCGGTGGGTGACCGGAATCCCCGCCGCCGCCGGAGCCGCGATCCCGCTCGACACCCCCGGCACCACCTCGAACGCGATCCCCGCCTCGCTCAGCGCGATCGCCTCTTCGCCGCCCCGCCCGAACACGAACGGGTCGCCGCCCTTCAGCCGCACCACCCGCCGCCCCAGCCGCGCCTGGGCGATCAGCACCGCGTTGATCTCGTCCTGCGAGGTCTGCTCGCCGCCACCTTCCTTCCCCACGAACACCAGCCGCGCTCCCTTCCGCGCCCGGGCAAGGATCTCGGGGTGAATCAGCCGGTCGTAGACGACCGCGTCGGCGCGGCCGAGCAGCTCGGCGCCGCGCAGGGTGAGCAGGCCCGGATCTCCCGGCCCCGCGCCCACCAGGTAGACGATTCCCGAGCGCGGCCACACCGCCCGGATCCGTTTCCACAGCAAGGGGCGATCGCCGCGCGCCAGCAGCTGCGCCGCTCCCCCGTCGACGATCGCGCTCAGCGCCTTCGTCCGCGCCGGCCCGGGAGGCGTGATCCGCCGCAGCCGGCCCAGCAGCCGGGCCAGCTTTCCCCACTCGGGGCCGACCGCGTCCAGCGCCCGATCTTTGAGCGTCCGCGACAGGCCCGGCGCCAGGCCCGCGGTGGAGACCGCCACCGTCACCGGCCCACGGCGGCCGAAGGAGGGGACGTAGAAGTCGCACAGGCCGGGGAGGTCGGCGGCGTTCACCAGCACCCCGCGCCGGCGCGCCTCGGCCACCACCTGCTGGGTGACCTCCGGCTGATCGGTGGCGCTGAAGATCACCCACGCGCCCTCGCAGTCCGAAGGCTCGAACCCGCGCTGCGACAGCCGCACCTTTCCCTCCGCGGCGAGCCGGACGATCTCGGGGCTGACCTCCGGCGCCACCACGTGGACCTTCGCCCCCGCCTCGAGCAGCTGCGCCAGCCGGCCGGTGGCGATCTTCCCCGCCCCGACCAGCAGCACCGCGCGATCCTGCAGCCGCAGCGCGATCGGAAAATCGAGCCCGCTCATTTCGTGCCCCCATCGGGAGCGGGGAGGTGAAGCCCGCACTCCTTGTGATCCGGCGATTCCCACCACCAGCGCCCGGCCCGAACGTCCTCGCCCGGCTTCACCGCCCGGGTGCACGGCCCGCAGCCGATCGACGGGTAGCCCTGCTGGTGGAGCGCGTTCACCGGCAGGTGGTGCTCCTTCACGAAGTCCCAGCACTGGCGCTGCGTCCACTCGGCGAGGGGATTGATCTTCCAGATCCCGCCGTGCGCCGCGTCCTGCTCGGTCACCTCGACCGCTGCCCGGGTCGCCGCCTGCTCCCGGCGCAGGCCGGTGACCCACGCGGCCCGCCCGGCCAGCGCGCGGGACAGCGGCTCGACCTTGCGGATCCCGCAGCACTCCTTGCGCAGCTCGACGCTCTGGCGAAACGAGAAGTGGCCCTTGCCCGTGACCAGCTCCTCCACCGCGTGGGTGTTCGGAAAGAAGGTCTCGAACTTCACTCCGTACCGCTCGCGCAGCCGGTCGATCAGCTCATAGGTCTCGGCGGGCAGCCGGCCGGTGTCGAGGGTGAACACCTTCACGCTCGGCGCGTGCTTCGAGGCCAGCTCGAGCAGCACCACGTCCTCCAGCCCGAAGCTGGACGCGATCGCCGCGGTCGCGCCGAAGCGCTGCTCGACCCACTTCAGCGCCTCCTCGGCGGTCACGACGCGCACTCGCCTTCCATCTTCTCGACGGTGAAGGCGACGTTCGAGCCCAGGTCGATGAAGTCCTCGGGCCTCGCCTGCGCCTCGGTCATCTCGCCCAAATCCAGCAGCAGCGCCTTGCCCTCTTCGACCGACAGCCGCTGGAAGAACGCCCGCGGCGCCTCGTCCGGCAGGTGCGACTTCTCGAACAGCGCGATCAGCCGATCGATCGCCTCGGGGATCCGCCGCGCCGGGATCTTCGCCACCAGCCGGCCGAACTGGGCGCCGTTGGTGTCGACGCCGCCGCCGATCGTCACGTGGTACTGCGGCATCAGCCGCGCGCCGACCTTGCGGATCCCGCCCTGGAGCCCGATCGCCGAGATGTGATTCTGCGCGCACCCGTTGGGGCAGCCGGACACCTTGATGTTCGTCTTCTCGGCCTGGGGCGACAGCTGCTGGTTCAGCAGGTGATCTCCGATCAGCTGGGCCACTCCGCGGGAGGTGGTCACCGCCAGCTTGCAGGTGTCCGCGCCCGGGCAGGCGACCACGTCGCGCACCGAGTCGGCGATGGGCTCAGCGAGGCCGATCTTCTGCAGCGTGAGGAAGAAGGCGGGCAGCTCCTCGTTGCGGATCCAGCGCACCAGCAGGTTCTGGTTCAGCGTGGTCCGCGCGGTGCCGTCGCCGTACTTCTCGAGCAGATCGGCGAACCCGCGCATCTGCTGGCTCGAGATGTCGCCCAGCTTGAGCCAGGCGACGCCGGTCGAATACCCCGGCTGTTTCTGCGCCCGCACGTTCTGCTTCGCCCACGCCTCGAACGCCGGCGGCGGAGGCAGCGGGCTCGACGATCTGGGCGGCCGGTGGGTCGGAGCGGCCTCTTCCGGCGGCACCTCGGGCAGCGGGCGGCCCCCTTCCGCGCGGACCTTCGCCAGCTCTTCCTCGTAGCGCTGCTTGTACTGCTCGAAGCCGACCACCTCGATCACCCACTTCATCCGCGCCTTGCGCATGTCGCGGCGATTTCCCTCGGCGTGGAACACCCGCACCACCGCCTCGCACGCCACCAGCAGATCCTCGACCGGGAGGAACTCGTCCATCACCCGGGCGCTGCGGGTCAGCGTCGAGGTGCCGCCGGCGGCCAGCATCTTGAAGCCCCGCTTGCCGTCGCGGACCTGGGCGATCAGCCCGATGTCCATGATCGCCCCCGCCGCGCAGTCGTCGGGGCAGCCGGAGATGTTGATCTTGAACTTCCGCGGCAGCCCCGAGCCCAGCTTCGCCCGCAGGAAGTTGCGGGTGATCAGCTCGCCGTAGGGAGTGACGTCGAACGGCGCTCCACTGCAGACCCCGGCGTACGGGCAGCCGACCACGTTGCGCACGGTGTGGGAGCACGCCTCGCGGCAGGTGAGCCCGCTGGCCTCGACCGCGGCCATGAACGGCGCCACGTCGACCACCTTCACGAAGTGGAACTGGAAGTTCTGCCGGGTGGTGACGTGGCCGTAGCCGCGGGACCAGGTGTCGGCGCACTCGGCGAGCACCCGCAGCTGCGCGCCGGTGATCACGCCCTGCGGGACCTTGATCCGCATCATGTGCACGTCCGCCTGGCGCTGGCCGTAGACGCCGCGCGAGAGGCGGTAGGTCCGGTACTGGTCGGCGGTCAGCTCGCCGCGCTCGAACCGCTCGAGCTGGTGGACGAACTCCTCGGCGTCGCGCACGTCGCCGAAGGTCTTCCGGACGCGGGTGGGATCGATCGGGGGGGGCTGGGACATCGTGGTCTCCAACGAAAAAGGCCCGTCACCAAGGGGTGGCGGGCCGTCGAGTGTTCAGTGGTCCAGGGCGGGTTCTAGGCGCTGGTCACTGGCTCGCGACCCGCGAGAGCGCGGACCGGACAAGCACAGCAGCAGCAACAAGAAGAGGCGAAGGCAGACATCAGTTGGGCGGCAACCTAACGGGCGCGGCCCAGACCGTCAAACGGGGAGGCTGAAACCTCGCGCCGGCAGCTCAGTGCCTGATCACGTCGAGCGTCGCCGCCTGCCGGTAGGTGCCCGAGAGCTCCTTGTTGGTGAAGATCGTCGCCTTGTACCGCCCGCTCGCGGGGATCGCGCAGTTCAAGAGCACCGACTCGGAGTTGTCGACGCCGCAGCGCTCGCTCTTGCCGGACTCGCGATCGCCGATGTGGGCCATCACGTAGAGCCGGCGGGGATTGGAGATCTTCATCTGGAGCCCTTCGCTCACCTCGACCCGGGTGCGATCGGGCGAGATCAGCTCGAGGCCGACCCGGGCCAGGCCGGGCCGCGCGAACGGCTGGCGCAGGAAGTCGCCCCGCGACAGCGGCGCGCTCAGCAGCTGCCATTTGTCGTCGTCCGGCCGGTGGTCGTAGATCGCGATCGTCGGCGGGATGAACAGGTAGTCGGTGCTGTAGACGTCCGCGGTCGAGCCGTTCAGCTTCGGGTCGTCCCAGGTCGCGTCGATCACGTACCAGCTGCCCTTGATCTCGACCGCGTTCCACGCGTGGCCCACCGGCGCCGCTTCTCCGGTGTCTTCGCGCACGTCGCCGACCACGTAGACGATCTGATCGCCGGTGACCTTGCCGAACGCGACCATCAGCCGCGCGTAGCCCTCGCACACCCCGGTGCGCCCGGCGAAGACCGAGACCGCGTCCTGCGCCTTGCGCTGGCCCGGCAGGAGCGAGTCGTCGTCGTAGTGCAGCCGGGTCACCACCCAGTCGTGCAGCGCCTTCACCCGCTGGAACGGGTCGGGCTCGCGCGAGGCGATGTAGCGGGCGACCGCCTCGAGGCTGGCCTCGTCGCCGGCGCCCATCGCCGCCACCACCGGGTGCACCTCGGCGGGCGCGGGCCAGGTGGTCGCTCCCACCGCCCAGGTCGGCTGGGGGGCCGGGGGCGGCTCCTTGATCCCGGGCTCGTCGGGCTGCAGTGGCTCCTTCGTCCACCGCCGAATCGGTGGCGTCGGCGTCACCACCGGCACCGGCTTGACCGACTCGGGCACCGGCGCGTCGTCGCCTTCTTTCTTGTACGGGTTGGGGTTGGCGAGCTGGTGCAGCCACTCCAGCCCGGCGGCGCTGGCGAAGAGCGCGCCGCGGACGGTGCGCGAGGTCTCGTCCTGCTGGTCGAGCAGAAACCAGTCGCCCCGGGTGGCGAGCGCGCTGAAGGCGACCTTCGGGAACCAGACCACCAGGCCGATCATCAACAGCAGGTTGAGCACCAGGGTGCGGGCGACGATCCGATCGAACGCCTTCATCCGCTGCTTCGGCTTGCCGACCAGCAGCTTCTTCTCTTGCTGCTTCCGGTTCCACTTCACCGTCGCGCGCGCGTCCCACAACACCGGGAGCACCGGGAACAGCAGCACCCCCGCCGCGACCGCCAGCTCAGCCGGGCCGCCGTAGAAGGAGACCAGCGACGAGCCGAGCCACACCCCCAGCAGGGGAGTGAGCAGCACGAACAGCACCCACCCCACGCTCAGCAGCGAGCCGATCAGGCTGAAGAAGGACTTCATCCGGGGTGGCCCGAGGTGGCGCGCATGTTGCTCCATTGGTTCTCATGACCATCGTGTGCGCAACAGAGTTCTCCGAAGAGTCGGCCCTCGCCGTCAGCGTTGCCGGTGAGTTGGCGAAGAAGCACGACCAGCGGCTGGTGCTGGTGCACGTTCTCACCGGGGCGCTCGCCTGGGGCACCGATGTCGAAGCGGCGGCGAGTGTGGCGCTGGCGCACGACGCCAACGAGCTGGCGCGAAGCGGGGTGAAGGTCGATGTCGCACTGCTCGAGGGGCGGCTGGGCCAGAGCGTGGGGCAGTTTTGCCTCGACCGAAACGCCTCAGTGCTCGTGGTGGGCGACACCCAGGACACCGGGACGCTGCTCGCCACCACCCTCGACAAGCTCGCCTACGCGGTCGAGATCCCGATGCTGGTGGTGCGGGATCCCAGGCCTTTCCATGCCTGGCTCGCCGAGGAGGCTCCGCTGCGGGTGCTGCTCGCGCTCGATCACAGCGCGGCCTCGGCGGTGGCGCGCAACTGGATCTTCCGGCTGGCCGAGTACGGCCCGCTCGACCTGGTCGGCGCCCACATCTGGTGGCCGCACGAGGAGTACGCCCGTCGGCAGCTGGCGGCTCCGAGCGACGGGTCGTTCGATGGGTTGGCCCGGATGATGGCGACCGAGACCGGCAACGCGCTGTCGACGATGCCGGCGAACGTGAAGCACCGGGTTCACCTCGAGATGGGCATCGGCCACATCGACGAGCAGTTGCTGGCGCTCGGGGTCGC
>JAGSPQ010000041.1 GCA_018262385.1 Myxococcaceae bacterium
CCGTACCCTACGAAGTAAGCAGCGCGGCCAGCTTCTTCTTCGCGTCGATCGCCGGCTGGAACTTCGGATCCAGCTTCAGGACCCGCTCGATCATCGCCAGGCTCTCGGGCAGCCGGCCCAGGCCCTTGAGCACCGCGCCCCGGTTGTAGAGCGAGGGGACGTGGTCCGGATCCATCGCCAGCGCCCGGTCGAAGCAGGCCAGCGCCCCGTTGGGATCGTCGAGCACCAGCTTCGCCATCCCGAGGTTGGTGTGGGAGTGGGGGAGCCTGGGCTCCTCCGAGGCGCACTGCTGGAGCACCTCGAGCGCCCGCTGCAGCGCCGCCGGGTCGCCCTGCTTGCCCTGCTCGAGCAGGGCGGCGCCGAGGTTGGCGCGGAACTCGGGCACCGCCGGCTCGCGCTCGGCGGCCTGCTCGAACTGGGCGATCGCGGTCGCCACGTCGCCCAGCTCCAGCGCCAGGGTCCCGCGGGCGTAGCGCCAGGTGCCGAAGGCCTTGACCGGGTCGATGGCGGCCTCGAGCAGCTTCACCGCTCCGGCGCGATCGCCGGCGGTGCGCTTGAGCTGCGCCTGCTTCAACAGCTCGTGCAGCTGCTCTGACCAGGGCTGTTCCATCAGAAGGTCCACGCGAGGCTCGAGAGCGCCCACTGCTTGAGGTTGGTGAGGAAGCCCTCGTTCTTGAGCTCCTTCGTGGTCACCGGTTTGGTCTGGGAGATTCCGGAGGCGAAGCGGGCCTCGAGCTGGGAAGCGACCGCGTCGTCGCGCACCGCCAGCACGTCTTCGGAGTCGCGTCCGTCCGACCGGCCGTTGAGGTTCGCCGAGCCGACCAGGCTGAAGGCGCCGTCGAAGGTGGCGGTCTTGGAGTGGACGGTGGCGCCCTGCTTCTCGAACACCTTCACCCCGGCCTTGATCAGATCGTCGTAGAAGTACCGGGCGGCATCGGAGACCACCCCGGTGTCGTTCGAGGCGCGGCTGTTGGTCATCACCTTCACCTCCACCCCGCGGTGGGCGGCGCGGACCAGGGCGTCGCGCAGCTCTTTGGGGGGCAGGAAGTAGGCGTTCTCGATGGTGATGCTCTTGGTCGCGGTGTCGATCGCCTGGCGGTAGAGGTTGGTGGTGTTGGCGTCGGCTTCCTGATCCGGCCGGTGCTGCACCACCCGCACCTTCGCGCCGTCGACGGAAGGGGAGATCGGCGGCAGCAGCCTCGCCTTCTCTTCGGGGCTGATCTTCCCCCCGACGGTCTCCCAGTTCTTGATGAACGCCCCCTGGGTGTCGTGCACCGCCGGGCCCTCGAGCTTCATGTCGGCGTCGCGCCACGGCTCGGTGGCGGTCTTGCCGCGCGAGAACACCATCTTCCCGCTGCCGCCGAAGGCGTACTCGTTGGCGATGTTCATCCCGCCTTCGATCGACGCCTTGCCGTCGACGATCAGGTGCTTCTCGTGCCAGCGATCGTTGAGGTTCCAGGGCTGATCGACCGGCTTGGCGTACGGCTTCACCTCGACCCCGGCGGCCTTCATCATCTCGAACATCTTCGGGTCGGCGCGGTTGCTGCCCATGCCGTCGTAGATCACCCGCACCTTCACCCCTTCCTTCGCCTTGGCGGCGAGGCGGTTGGCGAGGTCCCAGCCGGTGTCGTCGCTGGCGAAGATGAAGGTCTGGAGGTTGATCGACTCCTTCGCGCCGTCGATCATCTTGTTTCGCTCGGGGAAGGACTTCGCCCCGTCGAAGAGCATCGTCAGCTTGTTGCCGGTGGTGTTGCGCGAGCCGGTGGTGCGATCGAGGGTGGCGTTGAAGCTGGGGGTGTCGAAGGCGGTGATCGCCGGTGCCGGCCTGCTCTGGGCGACGGGGGCGGCGGGGCCGGCGGCGCGGGTGGAGGCCCCCTTGGCGGCCCAGCCGGCCGCGGCGGGCTTGGCGCTCTGGGTCGCCGCGGGAGCAGCAGCCGGCTTCGCAGCAGGAAGCTGGGTCTGGCGCAGCTCTCCGGTCGTCGGGCGGTTGATTTTCACGCCAGCGACGATAGCCGCCGGAAGCCCCGGCCGAAAGGAGGCGAGCGGCGGGCCGACAGTGAGCCGCCGCTCACCAACAACAATGTCAGCGCCGGTTGCCGAGCAGCCGCAGCAGCATCAGGAACAGGTTGATGAAGTCGAGGTAGAGGATCAGCGCGCCGGTGATCGCGGCCGAGCCCCGGCTCTTGTGGCCCATGTTGGCGTGGTGGGCGCGCAGCTTCTGGGTGTCGTAGGCGGTGAGGCCGGCGAAGACGAGCACGCCGGCGCAGGCGATCACGAACGACAGCGCGCTCGACGCGAGGAAGATGTTCACGATCCCCGCGAGGATGATCCCGAACAGGCCCATGAAGAGGAAGGTCGACCAGCCCGAGAGGTTCTTCTTCGTCACCGTGCCGTAGATCGACAGCGCCCCGAAGGCGCCGGCGGTGATGAAGAACGTGCTGCCGATCGAGCCCAGGCTGTAGACGAGGAACAGCACCGAGAAGGTGAGCCCGGTCATGAAGGCGTAGCCGGTGAACATCAGCGCGGCGATCGGGGCGCTGACCTTCGGGGCGAGGAAGGAGAGGGCGACCACCAGCAGCAGCTCGCCGATGATCAGCGGCAGGTAGAGCCCGAGCACCGCCTGCTGGAGCGCGGCGTTGCTGGCCACGGCGACGGCGGTGACTCCGGTGATCGCCAGGCCGGCGACCATCCAACGGTAGACCGCGCCCATGTAGGTGCGCGTCGCTTCATCCGAAAGGATCTGCTGGTTGGTACTGACGACGGAACCGGGAGTTTGCCAGGCCATGTGTTTTCCAATCCTTTTGAAGTGTTGGGTCTAACGACGACGGTTGCCCTCTGCACGGTAAGCATTGAGGAGGGAGGCTGCCACCTCGGCATTCAACAAGGGGATCACTCCCCCCCCTCCAACGATATTTACGATGTGAGACATAGACCCCCTGCACACCCCTCCCCAGGCAGGCTGAGTTTCGAGGCCCACCGAGGCGTAGGAGGAGAAGTCGACGTAGAGGTCGGCCTCCTGCTGGGTGCTGCCGGAGCACAGCAGGTGGGGCTCGGGCCGGGTCTCGACCAGCTGCTGGACGACGAACCCGCCTCCGACCCGGTCTTCGACTGCCCGCCGGCACAGCTGATCCCACGGCAGGGGGCTGCCGTAGGCGGCCCGGACCCGCTCCCCGTAGGACGCCTCTTCGCGGGTGCGGCCGACGAACACCGCCCGCCCGCCGTAGTCCCACGAGCGCTTGATCACGTAGCGATCGGGGTCGGCGGTGACCTGCTTCAAGAGCGCCTCGCCTCGAAACGGCCGGGTCCACGGCACCGACTCGGCGATCGCCGCCAGCTCCTCGTCGTTCAAGCCCGCATCCCTCGCCAGATCCGCTTCCTCGCTGGCCTGGGACAGCAGCGCGAACGCCGCCTTCACCTCGACCTGCGAGGCCGGCGGGTTGAGCACCACCGCGCGGGTGCCGTTCGGCTCGGCGAGCAGCGCGCGCACGTACTGGGCCCCCTTCAGATCGGCCTCTTCCAGCCGGCGGACGAAGAGGTGGCGGTAGACCAGATCGTAGCTCTTGCCGTTGGCGATCACCGCGTCGTCGCCGCTGAGCTGATCGGGGTGGACGAGGTCGGCGTCGGCGCCCCACTCGCGCAGCCGCTCGCAGAGGTAGCGCTGCTCGGTGAGCTGGGCGTCGTTGCGGCGCGAGAGCAGCGCGATCCGGTTCGGCGTCTTTCCCGGGCGGACCTTGGCGTAGCCCGACAGCAGCGCGCGGTAGAGGGCGAGGGCGTTGCTGCCGTTCTTCGCCATCAGCGCCGCGGTGGCGTGGGGGGCCAGGCCCCAATAGCGGCCGGCGATCTCGATCAGGGTGTTGGCGGCGATGTCCGAGTAGCCCTGCATCGCGGGGATCGTCGCGTTGACCTCGAGCGCGCGGACCTGCTGGCCGACGAAGAAGTCGACCCGGGTGGTGACCAGGGTGTCGGTCTGCGCCACCGTCGCCTCGCACAGCTTGCGCTCGAGCGGAGAGAGCGCGCCCAGCACCAGCTCGCTCGCGCTGCCCAGGCAGACCGCGCGCGACATCTTCAGCGTCGCCGAGCTCAACCGGGCGGCCAGCTGCTGGCGGCGATCCAGCTCGGCCTTCGGCAGCACCACCGGGGTGGCGGTGATCGGGATCGGGCGGGTCTCTCCGCTGGCCTTGTCGGTGACCGCCAGCCCGCGCTGGTAGGCGGTGGTCGCCAGCTCGGGGCCGAAGTGCCTGGCGCCCGACCGGAGCGCTTCTAAAAGTGGGTCGGGGGGGGTAAGTCGTTCGGTCGCCATGGGTAAGAGCCTCGAGTTCTTCTTCGATTTTATGAGCCCGTATTCGTACCTTGCGTCCACGCAGGTGGAGGCGATCGCCGAACGGACGAATGCGACGCTGCGCTGGCGTCCTCTGTATTTGCCGGGCGTGTTGAAGGCCACAGGAAATACCGGCCCCACCTCGGTTGCGGCGAAGGCGATGTACGCGTTCAAGGACGTCAACGACTGGGCGCAGCACTACCGGCTGCCGCCGATCGAGCTGCCGGACAACTTCCCCTTCACCGCGGTGCTCGCCAACCGGGTGGCGCTGGTGGCCGAAGAGCAGGGGAAGATCGGCGAGTACTCGCAGAAGATGTTCACCCGCATCTGGAGCGAGCGGGCCGACTGCAACGATCCGGCGATGATCGCCGGAGTGCTCGGGCAGCTCGGGCTGGATGCGGAGGCGGTGATCGCCCGCGCCGGCAGCGACGACATCAAGGCCCGGCTGAAGGCCAACACCGAGGAAGCAGTCGAGCGCGGCGCGTTCGGCGTGCCTACCTTCTACGTGGGCGAAGAGATGTTCGTCGGCAACGACCGCCTGACGTTCGTCGAGCAGGCCCTCAAGCGCTGAAGCGTGTCGAAGGAGACCGCACCATGAACCGGTTCAAGAAGTTCAAGCGAGAGGCCTCGGCGCTGCTGGTGATCGACCTCCAGGAGCGGCTGGCGGCGGCGATGCGCCCCGAGCCGCTCGAGCGGCTGATCAACCGGGCGGTGGCGGCGATCACCGGCGCGCGCGCGCTCGGGATGCCGATCGTGGTCACCGAGCAGTACCCGAAGGGGCTGGGGCCGACGATCAAGGCGGTGAAGGACGCGCTGGGCGACTTCACCCCGATCGAGAAGCTCGAGTTCTCGGCGTGGCTGCCGCCGGTGCAGGAGCAGCTCGCCGCGCGCCCCAACGTGCTGGTGCTGGGGATGGAGACCCACGTCTGCGTGTTTCAGACCGTGCGCGATCTGGCGGGGGCGGGGCTGACGCCGTGGCTGGCGGTCGATGGGGTGCTCTCCCGCACCGCGATCGATCACCAGGCCGGCCTGGCGCTGGCCGCCAGCTCGGGCGCGATCCTCACCACCGTCGAGACCGCGCTGTTCGACGCGCTGGGCCGGGCAGGGGGCCCCGAGTTCAAGGCGGTCTCGGCCGCGGTGAAGTGATCGCGGTCCTCCCCTCGGGCGGGCTGCCCGAAGGCGGCCGCGCGGTGGTGGTCGCCGGCGGGCGCGAGATCGCGGTGGTGCGGGTCGAGGGGCGCGTCTACGCGGTGGGCAACAGCTGCCCGCATCGCGGAGGGCCGCTGGGGAAGGGCGATCTGTCGGGCCATCACCTCTACTGCCCGCTCCACGCCTGGTGCTTCGACGTGCGCAACGGCCTGGGCTTCTTCCCGCCCGGCGCGCGGATCGCCACCCACCTGACCGAGGAGCGCGACGGGCAGATCTTCGTCGATCCGGTTGCGCAGCCGCTGGCCAACGACTTCGAGCCGCCGGGCCCGTAGCGCTCTTCGCTGAAGGCGGCGCCGCCCCGGGCCTTCAGTTAGGTTCCGCGGCATGAAGATGCGCCTCAAGGTCGATTTCCACTTCAGCTCCGCCCACGCGCTGCCGTTCTACGAGGGGGTCTGCAAGCGGATGCACGGCCACAACTACCGGCTGCAGGTCACCGTCGAGGGCAAGCCGAACCCGAACGACGGGATGATTCGCGACTTCGAGGACATCAAGCAGCGGGTGTGGGCCTCGGCGCTGACCGCGGCCGATCACCACTGCCTCAATGACCTGATGGAGAACCCGACCGCCGAGAACGTGGCCGCCTGGTTCTGGGAGAAGCTGAAGCCCAACATCGAGGGGCTCCAGGCGATCGCCCTCTGGGAGAACCCCGACTACTGCGTGACCGTCGAGGGCTGACCTTCGCCCCAACGGGCCGGGCTGCGGATGATCCCGGTGCTGGCGAGTTGTCTCGCCAGGCGCTAGGAGCCCAGGGGTCATGGACATGTTGCTCTCAGTCGACTTCTTCTTCTGCGCCGCGCACCACCTGCCGTTCTACGACGGCCCGTGCAAGCGCCTGCACGGCCACAACTACCAGCTGCGGGTCACCCTCACCGGCCGCCCTTCGCCGAAGGACGGGATGATTCGCGACTTCGACGAGATCAAGCGCACCGTCACCGAGATGGTGCTGGTGGAGTGCGATCACCACAACCTCAATGACTTGATGGAGAACCCGACCGCCGAGAACATGGTGGTCTGGATGTGGGAACGGCTCGAGAAGCACATCCAGGGGCTGCGCGAGCTGCAGCTGTGGGAAACGCCGGAGTACTGCGTCACCTACCGCCAGTGAATCGCCCGGCGATGCGGCGGGCGGTGAAGGACTTCCTCGCCGCCGCGGGGCTGAAGCTGTCGGATCCGAACCTCGCCCAGACCCCCCAGCGGGTCACCGAGGCGTGGGCGGACGAGTTCCTCGACGGCTACGGCCGATCGGCGGCCGAGGTGCTGGGCGAACGGTTCCCCGTCTCGAAGGCCGGCCAGCGCGAGCTGGTGGTGGTGACCGGGCTCCACTACCGCTCGATGTGCCCGCACCACCTGCTGCCCTACAGCGGCCGCGCCACCGTCGCCTACCTGCCCGGCAAGTCGGTGGTCGGCTTCGGCAAGCTGTCCACCCTGGTCGATCTCTTCGCCCACCGGCTGATCCTCCAGGAGGAGCTCGCCCGCCAGGTGGCGCTGGCGCTCAAGACCCACCTCCACTCGCCGGCCACCGCCTGCGTGCTGGAGGCCGAGCAGAGCTGCCTGCGGCTGCGCGGCGGCCACCAGCACGACGCGGTCACCCACGCCGAGGCCTACGAAGGGAAGCTGCGGCGCGACTCGGCCTTGCGGCGCGAGCTGTGGGCCCGGATCGGCAAGAAGAAGAAATAGGGGGAGGCACGCGATGAAGCTGCGCAAACACTTTCTTCAGCCGTACCCGCCGACGGTCGCGCTGGTGACGGGGGCCTCCCGGGGCATCGGCGGCGCGATCGCCCGCGCCCTCGCCGGCCTGGGGCTGGATCTGATCGTCACCTCCACCCGGAAGGGCGGCACCCGGACCACCGCCGAAGAGTGCCGGGGCCACGGGGTGGAGGTGCTCGAGCTGGTGCACGACGTCGGCTCGCGCGCGGACGCCGATCGGGTGGTGGCGGCGGCGACGAAGCGGTTCGGCCAGGTCGACATCCTGATCAACAACGCGGGGATCGTGATCCGCAAGCCGGTCGCGAAGATGACCGACGACGACTTCGACGACGTGCTGCGCACCAACCTCAGCGGCGCCTTCTACCTGACCCGCCGGCTGCTGCCGGGAATGGTGAAGCGGGGCCTGGGGCGGATCATCAACATCTCGTCGATCTCGGCCACCCTGGGCTCGGAGAACCACACCGGCTACTGCGCCTCGAAGTGGGGCCTCGACGGCTTCACCAAGGCGCTGGCGGAAGAGACCCGCGGCACCGGAGTGCTGGTCTGCTCGGTGCTGCCGGGTGGGGTGGAGACCCAGATGCTCAAGGGCTCGCGCTTTCCTGCGATGATGGCGCCGTGGGAAGTGGCCGACGTGGTCCGCTACCTCGCCTTCGAGGCGCCGCTGGCGCTGCACGGCGGCCGGGTGGAAGTCTTCGGGTGAAGCGCCCGGATCCCGCCGCGGTCGCCGCCGTCCGGGCCGAGCTGGAGGCGAAGCTGGGCGCAGGCCAGGTGAGCGCCGACCCCGACCAGCTCGAGGTCTACGGCCACGACGAGTCGGACATGGGCGACTTCGCGCCGCAGCTGATCGCCTTCGCGCGCAGCACCGCCGACGTCCAGCAGGTCTTCCGCACCGCCTTCGCCCACCAGGTCCCGGTCACTCCGGTGGCGGCGCGCAGCGGGAAGTCGGGCGGCAGCCTGCCGCTCTACGGCGGGGTGTCGCTGAGCCTCGAGCGGATGAACCGGATCGTCAGCATCAGCCCCGAGGATCTGACCGCGGTGGTCGAGCCGGGGGTGATCACCGGAGCGCTGATGAAGGCGGCCGAGGAGCTGGGGCTGTTCTACCCGCCGGATCCCAACAGCTGGGAGTTCTGCTCGATCGGCGGCAACATCGCCGAGAACGCCGGCGGGCCCCGCGCGCTCAAGTACGGCGTCACCCGCGACTACGTGCTGGGGATGCAGTGGGTGCTGCCCACCGGCGAGGCGCTGCGAATCGGCAAGCGGACGATCAAGGGGGTGGCCGGCTACGATCTGTGCGGGCTGTTCGTCGGCTCGGAAGGGACGCTGGGAGTGGCGACCGAGATCACCCTCCAGCTGATCCCGCGCCCCCGGAAGGTGATGACCGCGCTGGTGATCTTCAAGGACGTGCTCGAGGCGGCGCGGGCGGTGAGCGCGATGCTCGCCTCCGGGCTGCTGCCCCGGTGCCTCGAGCTGCTCGACGACGTCAGCATCCGGGCGATCGACGGGCGCGGGTTCTCGTTTCCTCCCGGAGCGGGCGCAGCGGTGATCGCCGAGGTCGACGGAAACCACGACGACGCTCTGCTGCTCGAGCTCGAGCAGCTCTCGCAGATCGCCGCCGCTCACGGCGCGATCGACACCCTGCTGGCCCAGGACGACGCCCAGCGCGAGAAGCTGTGGGCCGCCCGCCGGGTGGTCTCGACCGCGCTGCGGGCGCTCAAGCCGTTCAAGATCTCGGAAGACATCGCGGTGCCCCGCTCGAAGATCCCCGAGGCGATCGCCGGCTTCAAAGCGCTGGGGGCGCGGCTGGGGCTCACGGTGGCCACCTACGGCCACGCCGGCGACGGGAACCTGCACGCCAACATCCTCTTCGACGGGCCCCACCAGCGGCCGCAGGTGGACGAGGCGCTGGCTCAGATGATGCGGATCACCGTCGAGCTGGGCGGGACGATCACCGGCGAGCACGGGGTCGGCTACGCCAAGCGGGCCTTCCTTTCCCTCGAACAGGAACCGGGGCTGATTGCCTTCCAGCAGCGCCTGAAAACCTTCATCGACCCATTAGGTTTGCTAAATCCAGGGAAAATCTTCGAGTCCGACGGGTAAGCGTTATCGCCGGTTGTCGACCGGGCGGTGGCTGCTTCCCAAGCGTTTGAAATTCCCGAAAGTCTTCACACAACTCTACGAAACGGATTCCTTCGCCATGCGTCTTCTCTGCAGAGAGGAGATTAATCATGGCTTTCAGCGCAGCCCGTCGCAGTTCATCCGAAGGCATCTCGCACTACCTGCGGAGCTTCGGTGGTCACAAACAACTTACGCGCGAGCAGGAGTATTCGCTCAGTAAACGCGCCCGTGCCGGTGACGAAGAGGCCCGCCGCATCCTGGCAGTGAGCAACCTTCCCTTCGTCGTCGCGGTCGCCCGGAAATTCGCCAGCCGCGGAGCGCGTCTGGATGATCTGGTCCAGGAGGGCAACGTCGGGCTGATGAAGGCGATCGAGCACTTCGACTCGAAGAAGAACGTCCGCTTCGCCACCTACGCCGTCTGGTGGATCCGCGCCTACATCACCCGCTACCTGAAGGACAACCGCAGCCAGGTCCGGGGCGGCGAGTCCGAGCGGGCGAGCATGAGCGACTTCTCGCTCGACACTCCGATTGAGGAGGATGGCGACTCGACCTGGCTCGATCGGCTCG
>JAGSPQ010000612.1 GCA_018262385.1 Myxococcaceae bacterium
GACGCGCTGTTCGAAGCGCTCAACGAGTACCGCACCGCCAGCGGGCTCGAAGGAGACGCCGGGGCGACCGCCAAAGCAGAGCGCGCCGAGCTGGAGAAGAAGATCAAGCTGCCCGCCAAGCCCGCGAAGGGCAGCGTCGACTCGATCTACGCCAGCGTCGCCAAGGGCCTCAACGACTTCTACCTCGAGCGAAAGCGCCAGAAGCCGAAGCTCGCCGGAGAGCTGAAGATCCGGGTGCGGGTGAAGGCCTCGGGCGAGGTGGAGAGCGTCGACGTGGTGGACGACACCGTCGGAGACCCGCTGCTGGCCGCGCACGTGTACTTCGCGCTCAACGACGCCGTGTACCAGAAGCAGAAACGCGAGCCGGTGTTCGAGTTCGAGCTCGGAAACGTGAAGAAGGCAAAGTGACCTCCACCGGTCTCGACGTCTGGGCGACAGACGGGTTCGCTGCGCTCGCCGGCAAGCGGGTGGGCGCGATCGTCAACCCGACCAGCGTCGACGGGCGCTTTCGCCACCTCGCCGATCTGCTCCACCAATCGTCGAAGGCGAAGCTGACCGCGCTGTTCGGCCCCGAGCACGGGATCCGCGGCGAAGCCCAGTACATGGTGCCGGTGGGGGAAGTGGCCCGCGATCGCCAGACCCAGGTTCCGGTCTACAGCCTCTACGGCTCGACCTTCGAGTCGCTCAGCCCCCGCCCCGAGCAGCTGGCCGGGCTCGACGCGCTGGTGTTCGACATCCAGGACGTCGGCAGCCGCTACTACACCTACGTCTACACGATGGCGCTGGCGATGAAGGCGGCGGCGAAGGCGAAGCTGCCCTTCTACGTGCTCGATCGCCCCAACCCGATCGGCGGCACCCAGCTCGAGGGCAACCTGGTCGGCAAGGGGTTCGAGAGCTTCGTCGGGCTGTTCCCGATTCCCAACCGGCACGGGATGACCGCCGGCGAGCTGGCGAAGCTGTTCAACGCCGAAGAGCAGCTCGGCTGCGAGCTGACGGTGGTGCCGTGCGAGGGCTGGCGGCGCTCGATGTACTTCCGCGACACCGGGCTGCCGTTCATCTCGCCGTCGCCGAACATGCCCACCGAGGACACCGCGCTGGTCTACCCGGGGATGTGCCAGGGCGAGGGCACCAACGTCTCCGAGGGGCGGGGCACCTGCCGGCCGTTCGAGCAGTTCGGCGCGCCCTGGCTCGACGGGCGGGCGGTGGCCGACCAGCTCGAGTCGCTGCAGCTGCCCGGGGTGCGGTTTCGTCCGGTCGCCTTCACGCCGACCTTCGACAAGTTCACCGGCCAGTCGTGCGAGGGCGCCTTTCTGCACGTCACCGATCGGCAGGCCTTCCGGCCGCTGCTCACCGGCTTCGCGGTGTGGCAGACGGCGCGCGCTCTCTCTGGCGGCAAGTTCGCCTGGCGCGCCGACGCCTACGAGTTCGTCGACAAGGTCCCGGCCTTCGACCTGCTCTGCGGCACCGCCCAGGTGCGCGAGGGGATCGAGGCGGGCCAGACGCTGGCGCAGCTGGTCGCGGGATTCGAGGCGCAGCTCGAGCAGTTTCACCCGGTGCGCGCGCGGCACTTGATCTACGAGTAAGGCGATGTCCACCGCGATCGGGATCTTCTCGGACAGCAACGGCGACCTGAACGCGCTCGACGCGGCCATTCGCTTCCTGTCCACCAAGGGCGCCCGGCGGTTCCTCTTCGCCGGAGGCAACTACGCCGATCTCGACGAGTGGGTGAAGTGGAAGCGCGACGAGGCCCGGGCGCTCACCGACTACTCGAACCTCGACTTCCTCGCCGACATCTCCAACTACCTGGGCGAGGCCGAGCAGCTCGATCGGCCGGCGGCGTTCGGCAACGCCTACGAGCTGTCGCGGACCAACGAAGAGCTGACCCGCCTGGCCGATCGGGTGATCCGCACCCCGGAGAAAGGGTGCCTGCAGTACCAGGACCCGAAGTGCCCGCGGAAGGCGATGGACATGCTGGGCGAGACGCTCTGCTGCGTGGTCCACGACAAGAACGATCTCGACAAGGAAGACATGCTCAACGCGGTGCTGCTGGTGCACGGCAACGAGAAGGAGCCGAAGGTGGTGCAGATCGGGCCGCGCTACTTCCTCACTCCCGGCAGCCTCACCGCGGCGACCCCGACGGTGGGCGTGCTGGAGTTCGTCGAGAAGAACCTGAAGTTCTCGGCCTACGCGCTCAGCGGGCAGACGCTGATCGATGGCCAGTTGCTGCAGGTGCAGGCGAAGAAGAAGGTCTCGGTCAAGTGACCACCCGCGCCGCCCGGCAGGTCGCGCTGATCGGCGGCAGCTTCAACCCTCCGCACTTCGGCCACCTGATGGCGGCGGTGTTCGTCCGCGGCGCGCTGCCGGTGGACGAGGTGTGGCTGATGCCCGCCTACCACCACCCGTTCGGCAAGCCGCTCGAGAGCTTCGAGCACCGGGTGGCGATGTGCCGGGCGATGGCCGAGGATCTGGGGCCCTGGCTGAAGGTGAGCGAGGTGGAGCGCGAGGTGGGCGAGGGCGGGCGGACGATCGACACCCTCGAGTACCTGCTGCCGCGCCACCCCGACACCCGGTTCCGCCTCGTGATCGGCTCGGACATCCTTCACGATCTGCCCAACTGGAAGGCGTGGGATCGGATCCAGGGGCTGGTCGACGTGACGGTGCTCTACCGCGCCGGCTACCCGGATCAGCGCGCGATGGGGCCTCCGCTGGCCGAGGTGAGCTCGACCGAAATCCGCAAGCGCCTCGAGCTGAAGGATCTGCCCGGCGATCTGATTCCCCGCGCGGTGCTGGTCTACATGCAGGCGCAGCATCTGTACGGCCTGTAGTGCTGGAACCCCGACTCGCTGCCGTGCTACGCGGCGGCGATGCCGACGCGCCGTCAGATCCGGGTGGTGGGAGCGATGCTCGAACGCGAGCCGGGCCGCTACCTGATCACCCAGCGCTCGAAGAACGCGACCCTGCCGCTGCTGTGGGAGTTTCCCGGCGGCCGGGTGATGGAAGGCGAGCGCGACGTCGAAGCGCTCGAGCGCGAGCTCAAAGAGCGCCTCGATCTCGAGGTGGTGGTCGGCGAGCAGGCGATGGCCACCCACCACGTCTACCCGGGCTACGACGTCGACTTCCGGGTCTTCCTCTGCCAGCTGAAGAAGCCGGGCGAGCCGAGCCACCAGAAGGTCAACGATCACCGCTGGGTCACGCTCGCCGAGACCGCCAACTACCAGTTCCCCGACGCCGACGCCCGCACCCTCGAGAAGTTGCTCGACCTCGATCACTGACCCTTCACGTGCACCAGGCTCCCAAAGACATCGGCTGGATCGAGGTGATCTGCGGCTCGATGTTCTCCGGCAAGACCGAAGAGCTGATTCGCCGGGTGAAGCGCGCGGTCTACGGCAAGCGCAAGGTCCAGGTGTTCAAGCCGAAGATCGACAACCGCTACGACGAGTCGGCGGTGGTGAGCCACTCGCAGCTGAAGCTGATCAGCACCCCGATCGACCGGGCCGAGGAGATCCAGCACTACCTGCTGCCGGACACCGAGGTGGTCGGGATCGACGAGGTGCAGTTCCTCGGCACCTCGGTGGTGCCGATCATCGAGGCGATGGCCCACCGGGGAATCCGGGTGATCTGCGCCGGCCTCGACCAGGACTACCAGGGCAAGCCGTTCGAGCCGATGCCGCACCTGCTGGCGATCGCCGAGTACATCACCAAGGAACTGGCGATCTGCGTGGTCTGCGGCAACCCGGCCAACCGGACCCAGCGGCTGCTGGCCCGCGAAGAGCGGGTGGTGGTCGGCGCCGCCGGCGCCTA
>JAGSPQ010000613.1 GCA_018262385.1 Myxococcaceae bacterium
GAGATCGCCACCGGGAAGGTCGACGCCAGGCGGTTCAACGACATCAAGGACAACATCCGCTACGGGCTGCAGATGGGCCTCGAGACCCACGACGACGTCGCCCAGTCGCTGGCGGTGATCGCCGGGATCCTCGGCACTCCCGACGCGCTCGAGATCCGGCAGCGGCAGGTCACCCAGGTCAAGCCGGCCGACCTGGTCGCGTTCGTGAAGAAGCATCTGGTCGAGAAGAACCGCACCACGCTGGTCTTCAACGTCGACGTCTCGAAGGCAGGTGCCAAGTGATTCGCCTCGACCGCTCGACTCGCCCGTCCCTCGACTGCGCTCGGGATGAACGGGGAGGCTCCAGGGTGTGCGCCGCTTTCGGTGCCTGGTTTGGCCCGATGGCTGTGATTGGGTTCCTCGCCGGCGCCGCGCTGCTGTGCTCCTGCGCCACCACTCCCCCGCCGGCGCCGCCCGCGGACGACGTGCTCGAGAACGCCAAGCTGCCCCCGCGGAAGAAGGCGGCCCCGCCTCCCCCGCCGGCCGCGGTGCCGGTGCCCACCCGCCCGTTCGCCGCCGTCCCCCCGCTGACCGCGGTGCTGCAGCCGGTGAAGAACAAGCCGATCGTCGCCATCCGCGTCGTCTTCCACACCGGAGCGGTCGATGATCCCCCCGGCAAGGAAGGCCTCACCGCCCTCACCACCGCCGTCCTCAGCGAGGGCGGCACCCAGGAGCTGTCCAGCGCCCAGCTGATCGAGGCCCTCTACCCGATGGCCGCCGAGCTCGATGGCCACTCGGACAAGGAGTTCACCGTCTTCCAGGGGCGGGTCCACACCGACAAGCTCGATCGGTTCCTGAAGATCTTCACCGACGTCCTGCTCCAGCCCCGCTTCGACCCGAAGGAGTTCGAGCGGCTGCGCACCGGCGCCCTCAACACGGTGAGGAGCCGCCTGCGCCAGGAGAACGACGAAGAGCTCGGCAAGGTCGGCCTCGACGCCCTGCTCTACGCCGGCCACCCGTACCGCCACTACAACGGCGGCACCGTCGCCGGCCTCACCGCGATCACCCTCGAGGACGTGAAGGCCCACGCTCAGCGGGTGTTCAGCCAGGATCGCGCGGTGCTCGGCCTCGCCGGCGCGGTCGACGACAAGCTCGCCGCGAAGGTGAAGGACCTGCTGGCGAAGCTCCCGGCGCAGGGCGCCCCGAAGGTGACGATTCCCCCCGCTCCGGGCGTGCGCGCGAAGACGCTGATCATCCAGCGCGACACCCTCTCCGCCGCCGGCTCGTTCGGCACCAGCTGGTCGCTGCGCCGCGACGACCCCGACTACTACCCGGTCGCGTTCGGGATGAGCTACCTGGGCGAGCACCGCCAGTTCCACGGCCGGCTGTTCAGCGAGCTGCGCGAGAAGCGCGGCCTCAACTACGGCACCTACGCCTATGCCGAGCACCACCGGCAGGAAGGCTGGGGCAGCATCCCGGCGGTCAACGTCGGCCGCCAGGCCCAGGAGATGACGATCTGGCTGCGCCCGGTCGAGGCGAAGAACGCCGTCTTCGCCACCCGCGGCGTCCTCTACCTGCTCGGCGAGGTCGCCGGCCTGCCGATCCCCGAGGATCGGTTCGAGACCGCGCGCGGCTTCCTCATCGGCTACACCCGCACCTGGGAGCAGACCGATCAGCGCCGCCTCGGCTACGCGATCGACGATCTGTTCTACGGGACCCCGAACTTCCTCGAGAACTACCGCACCGCGCTCGCCGCGATGACCCCGGCCAGGATGCAGGAAGCGCTCAAGCGGCACCTCGACCCCACCCGGCTCAACTTCGTCTACGTCGCCAAGGACGCCGCGGGCCTCAAAGCGAAGCTGTCGAGCAAGGAGCCCTCGCCGATCGAGTACCCCACCCCGAAGGGGGAGGACGTGCTCGCGCTCGACAAGACGATCGCCAGCTTCCCCCTGCCGATGCACCCCGACCTGATCGAGATCGTCGACGCCAACGCGGTGATGGAGAAATAGGCGGCCACACCCCTGTAGCACCGCAACCTTTCTTGGGGGGCCTGCCCCTCAGGGGTATAAGCAACGGCTGTGCGACTGACAGTCACCCGCGTCACGCTGCTGGTGGCGCTGCTCGCGCTGCCTGCGTTGGCGGCCGATCCGTTCGCGCGCGGCTTCGACATCGTCCCCACCAAGTTCACCCCGGCGATGGACTCGCTGTGGTCGGTGGAGGGCGCCGAGATGCGCCCGGCGAAGAGCTGGATGCTGCAGGCGATCCTCGACTTCAACTTCGGGATCCTCAGCCTCAAGCTCGGCAACGACCCGGCGGGCGAGCTGATCTCCGCCCGCGCCGATCTGCACCTGATGGGCGCCTACCAGTTCACCAGCCGGCTCGAGGTCTCGGCCGACCTCCCGTTCATCGTCGGCCAGGCCGATCACTTCCGGCTGCTGCGCAACGAGGGCTTCATCGAGGAGCGCAGCCCCAGCTTCGGCGGCATCGGTGACTGGCGCTTCATCGGCCGCTTCCAGGTCTTCAAGCAGGAGACCTTCCCGATCGGCGCCACCGCGGTGCTCGAAGTGCGGATGCCGACCGGTGACGAGCGCAGCTTCTTCGGCGATCACGGCGTGGTGATCGCGCCCCGCGCCGCCTTCGAGCGGCGAATCGGCCCGGCCCGGGCGGTGATCAACCTCGGCTGGCGGGTCCGCACCGCGGCGGCCCAGTACCTCAACCTCTACGTCGGCCAGGAGTTCACGATGGGCGGCGGCGCCAGCGTCGACCTCCCCGACTTCTGGAAGCTGACCGAGAACACCTTCCTCGGAGAGGTGAACTTCGCCACTCCGGCCGAGGCGCCCTTCACCTTCAAGTACGCCGACTCGTACAAGACCCCCTTCGAGCTGCTGATCGGAGCGAGGTCCAAGCTGATGGACCACTGGTCGATCCAGCTGGTGTTCGGGCGCGGGCTGGGCTCCTCCACCGGCTACGGGCGCGAGGCCTTCCGGGTGATGTTCGGCGTTCGCTACGAGTACGTCGCCCAGCCGGATCTCGACGGAGACGGGATCCCCGATCGGATCGACAAGTGCCCCGATGTCCCCGAGGACAAGGACGGCGACCAGGATCAGGACGGCTGCCCGGAGCAGGACAAGGACACCGACGGCGACGGGGTGGTCGACCGGGTCGACGCGTGCGTCGACGTCCCCGGACCGCAGGAATACGACGGCTGCCCGGATCGCGACGGCGATCAGATCCCCGACAACGTCGACAAGTGCCCCGACGATCCCGGCCCCGCCGAGACCGAGGGCTGCCCCGTGCCCCAGGAAGAGGAAGTCACCCTCGAGTCGGATCGGATCCGGATCAAGGGCAACATCCTCTACGAGACCGGCCAGGCGGTGATCCAGAAGCAGTCGTACAAGATCCTCGACGACGTCGCGAAGGTGCTGCTGCAGAACCCGGACGTCGGCCCGGTGCTGATCGAAGGCCACACCGACAACCGCGGCGGCCACGCCTACAACCTCGACCTCTCGAACCGCCGCGCCAAGGCCGTCGAGGACTACCTCGTCGGCAAGGGCGTCGATCGCAAGCGGCTGCGCAGCCAGGGCTTCTCGTTCGACCGGCCGATCGGCAGCAACGACACCCCGCTGGGGCGCGCGAAGAACCGGCGCACCGACTTCCGGCTCATCGAGGCAGACTCGGAGACGAAGCCCGAGCCGCCGAAGTAGCTGTTCTTTCCGAACCGGGGGGAACGGGGCCGACCCCGTTCATCCTGAGCCCGTCGAAGGACGGGTGAGTCGCGGCTGGCCGTCCCTCGACGGGCTCGGGATGAACGGTTTCCAGT
>JAGSPQ010000042.1 GCA_018262385.1 Myxococcaceae bacterium
CAGCCGTCAGGGCCCGAACCCAGGCCGCGGCCCCTCCTTCTCGGATTCAGAAGCCAGGGTTTTGCGGGCGACGGTCCCGCTGTCGGGGGCGGTCACACGGTTCCCGCGGTGGCCTACGTGCGGGGCAGGGGGCGCACAAGTGTGCGGGCCGCGCAGCCTTCCCTGGCCCTGTTGGTTGTCCAACCGAAGGAGCAGACCATGAACGGCGAAATCCTCTTTGCAGAGCACGATGAGAACCTGATCACCGACAAGCCGCACTGCAGCGACTGTCGGATGGGTTCGGAGCTGACGGACAAGCCTCACTGCAGCGACTGCCGCATGGGTTCGGAGGTGACCGACAAGCCGCACTGCAGCGATTGCCAGACCTAGGAGGTTTCCGATGCGGCTTCGCGACGCCGTACTGAAGCACTCGCTCGGCCGCACGTTTCTGCACCGGCTGAGCTCGACCTATTTCGTCGAGCTCAACCACCGGGCGCTCGAGGAAATCGAGCGCTCGCTCTCGCACCCGGAAGTCGAAGGGCCGGGCCGCGCCCTGGTCGACCGGTTGGCCCGCCAGGGCCTGGTCGAGGACGGGGAGTTTGTCGGCCTCCCCCACCGCCGAGGCTCGGATCTGATCTCGCTCGAGGTCGAGCCGGTGGGGAGCTGTAACCTGGCCTGCCGGCACTGCTTCGTTCACTTCACCGAAGCCACCCTGAGCGAGGAGGCCTTCGACGCGCTGCTGAACGGTGCGGTCGTGCTGGGAGCGGTCGAGCTCACCTTCAATGGAGGAGAGCCGCTGCTCCACCCGCGCTGCCTCGACTGGATCGATCAGGTCCGGGCGCACGGCATCCGCACCCTGCTGTTCACCAACGGGACGCTGGTGACCGAGAAGATCGCCGAGCGGCTGGGGCGCAGCGGGCTGGCCCGGGTGACGGTGAGCCTCGATGGGTTCGAAGCGGCGCACGACGCGATCCGAGGGGCCGGATCCTTCGACAAGACGACCCGGGGGATTGAGCGGCTGGTGAGAGCGGGCCTGTCGGTCTTCACCACCACCATGGCCCACCCGGGCAACGACGCCGATCTCGCGCCGCTCCGGCGCTTCTGCCTCGAGCAGTTGGGAGTGGCCGGAACGCGGCTGAGCACGATCGCTCCGATGGGCCGAGCCGCCGAGGCGACCGGGCTGCAATTGGCGCCCGAGCGCTTCGCGGCGCTGTACGGGGACGAGAAGGAAGGCTCGGGCGGCAGCGACCAGAGCGGGCTGCTGCCGTGCCGCGCCGGTGCCGACAAGCTCTACATCTCGGCCGAGGGGAAGGTGCACGCCTGCCACCTCTACGAGCCGATCGAGGCCGCGCTGGGGGTGCTGCCCGCCGAGCCCCTCGAGGAGATCTACCGCTCGATTCGTGAGCGCAGCTACGGCCCGGATCTGCACGGCTTCGCTCTGGAGAAGCTGGTGGCCTGCCAGGGGTGTCCTCACCTTGCGTCCTGCCGCGGCGGGTGTCGGGCAAGGGCGCAAGCACTGACCGGCCACCGCTACGGGCCGGATCCGATTGCCTGCCAGAAGCGGGGGTGGCCGACGCCACTGGTCGCTCCGGACAAACCTTGACGTTCGGCCGGTTCAAGAGCCCGTCCGCACCGAAGGCCGCCGAGTTGAATCACTTCGACGGAAGCGGCACCGAGCCGAGCCCACTGATCACGCCGTTGCCGACGAAGCGGGTGTCGTTCGAGACGCTCAGCCCGTTGAGGCGCAGCTCGACCACGTCCCCGGTCATGATCGTCACTCCGTCCTGAGCGTGCAGCCCGGCCTGGTTCAGCGAGACGAACGAGGCGCGCACTGCCACCGCCGCCTCGCTGGCCGCGATGCCGATCGAGCGGCTCCCGGTCACGGTGCAGGCGTTGAGCTCGATGTTCGAGCCGGTGGTCGCGAGGACCGCGATTCCAAAGTTGCCGAACCCATCGGCGCGCGTCCCTTCGAGGCTCGACTCGGTGAGCGAAGCGCGGCTGCCTTGATCGAATGACGCCAGCCCGGTCTCGTGGCTGCCGATGAACGCGCTGCGCACCGAAGTGAAGGTCGACCCGTCCTGCACCGAGATCGCCCGCCCTCCCAGCCCGCTCTTGAGCTGGGTGTCGAGCACCATCGCTCCGGTCAGCGAGGCGGTCGCGGTGCTGAGCAGGATCGCCACTCCGCTCGCCCGCCGCACGACGCCGCCGACCATCGTCAGCGCCCCGTTCGATTTCGCGCTGACGCCGATCGCCTGGGCGCCCGAGGTCGAGCCGGGCAGCGTCGCCAGCACCGGGTCGGTGATCAGCGAGTCTTCCAGTCGCAGCGCGCCGTTGGTCTCGAGCCCGATGCCCACCGCGCGGGGCCGCACCATCGCCAACGACTTCGCCACCACCCCCGCGTCAAAGGCGACGAGCAGCCCCGTTCCACTGGGAACCGCGAGGTCGGCCGCGCCGAGGGTGGTGGTGTGGCTCAGGATCGCGGTGGCGCCCTCGGTGATCAGGATCTCGTGCTCGGCGTTGCCGCTGGCGGTGCAGTCCTCGACCACCAGGGTCGAGCCCTTCCCGGCCTCGATGCCCCGGGCGAAGTTCTCGGTTGCCGGGTTGGGACGCGTGTCGCGCACCGTGCAGCGTCGCAAGACCGCGGAGGCGGGCCGCGATCCCCCCCGGGCCACCAAAACCCCCTCGGTGGTGTTGTTCAGCACCGCCGTCTCTTCGAGCTCCATCCACGCCCCATCCACCGCGTACGCCCCGACCCCGAAGGTGCCCACCACCGGCCCCTGCGCGATGGGAAAGCTGCCGCGGATCACCGAGCGCCGCACCCGGACTCCTCCGTCGGGGTTGGTGGCGACCACCGCGGCGAACTCGTTGTCCGAGAGCGCCACCTCGTCGAGGGTCAGGGTGCCTGCCTTCTGCACCCAGGCGCCGACCGCCTGGCGATCGGCCGGCCGCGCCCGGGTGCCGCGAATGACCGAGTCGCTCATCCGCACCGAGGTGCCGGGGTTCGAGACGATCACCCCTGCGATGGTGTTGTCCTCGAGCACCAGGCCGGACAGCTCGGCGGTCCCGCCGAAGACCGCCACTCCCCCGGCAAAGCCCCGGACGGTCAGGTTCCGCACCACCGCGCCCTGCAGGCCGGCGAGCTGCAGGCCGAGGTTGGCGCCTCCGTCCGAGACGAGGATCACCTGCTGCGCACACTTGCCGATCAGCCAGACGGATCGCGGCAGAGGGACGTTCTCGCTGTAGGTCCCCTCGTCGATCGCGATCACCGCTCCCGCATCGGCTGCCGCGACCGCCGCGCGGATGCTGTTGTAGTGGGTCGAGTCGAGCTGGGCCGGGGTGTACTGCGCGCTGACGAAGTGGGTCGCTCCCGCCGGAGGAAACGCAGCGGCGCAGTCGGAGACCGCGACGCAGGTGGTCGATCCGAGCTTCTCGCGGGTCGCTCCGAGGCATGGGCTGGCCGGGGTGACGTCGCGGCAGCCCCAGCCCGAGCTGTCAGGGGTGAAGCCGGCCGGGCACCCGCGAACTCCCACCGCCACGCAGGAGGTCGAGCCGAGCACCGGCATCGTGCCGGGGGGACACTCGGTCGCTGGACGCAGCGCGATGCAGCCCGCTCCGCCGTCGAGGGCGAGGAACCCCGGTGGGCAGATCACCTCGCAGCCGGGGCAGGGCGAGCCGGAGTCCGGCGCGCCGGAGTCCTCCACCGGCGGCGCGGGAGGCGGCGAGCAGCCGAGCGCCAGGGCCAACCCCCACCCCACCCAAAGCCCGGAGCGCGCTCGGACCATCGGGCTCGTTCAGGGTACCGACTGCGCGCTGTTTTCCACCGTCAGCAGCCGGCCCGGAGAGTCGAGGAGCGCCGCAGGCACCTCGACGGTCGCCGAGGTTCGCTGAACGACGACCCGGAACAAGCCGCCCGAGACGTCGGGGGTCCCCACCCGAATCGAGGGGCCGATCTCGTCGACCAGGATCTGGGCGCGGGCGTTGCGGCGGCAGATCACGCCCTCCATCTTCACGTCGTTCACCCCGGTGAAGAGGCCGACGCCGTCGCCCACGTCTTCGAAGTTCACCAGGTCGAGGTTGACCCTCACCGTCTTGGTGTCCTGCACCGTCACTCCACTGAAGGTGAGGCCGGCGCTGTCGCGCGCCCCGAGCCCGACCAGCGCGTTGCCGGTCACTTCGCCGCCGGTGATGCTGACCCCGCCGTCGGTCGCGCGCTGAATCCACACTCCGCGGCCGCGGTTGTCCTTCACCACGCAGTTGGTGAGGGCGGCGTGGGTCGCCGAGCCGTCCACCAGCACGCCCACCGCCTGGTTGTCCTCGACCGTCACGCCGTTCATCGTCAGGTGCGCGCCACCGAATGCCACCACCCCCGAGCCGTCGGTCAAGCCGGTGCCGGCGATCTGCGCGATGCGCCCGCCCTCGACGCGCACCCTCGCCCCGGAGACGATCAGCCCGGTGGCGCTGGTGGTGAGCTGCGAGTTCTGGACGACGGTCTCGCCCTCGCAGGCGCCGCGGGTGCAGCTGGCAGTGAGCGCGGCCTTGCGTGCGCCGGCGATGCTGACTCCCATCAGGTTCGCCGGACCGGGATCGACGACGACGCCCGGGCCGCCCGAGGTGTCGATCTGGAGGTTGCGCACCGAAGATCGCGCGCCACCCATCACGGTGAGCACCGGGTTGGCAGAGCCGTCGCCCTTGAGCACCACCCGCTCGCCCTCGCTCGCGGCGAGGGTCACGTCGAGCGGCAGGACGAAGCTCCCGACCCAGGTGCCTTCGGCCGCAATCACGCAGTCGCCCGGCTTCGAGGACGCCAGCGCCTGTAACAGCGAATCGCCGGCCGCCTTGATCCGGTCGCAGGTCAGGCCCTCCGGCTTCTTGACCGGGGTGTAGAGCCCGTTACAGGAGGCGAGCCCGACCAGCAGCCATGGGAGCAGTGGACGCAGGCCGCCATACTCGACGGTCTGGAATCAGCGGGTCAAGACGAGGGACGCGAAGCCAGCAGCGGGTTGCGTGAACGGCCCGCTCGAACTGGCGGGCGCACTTGCGCTGCTGGTCGGCTGGGTGCGGTCGCGAAGAGTCAGAATCCGCTGCGGCTGACCCCGGCTTCCGGCTCGAGTCGAGGGAGCGCCCCCGAAGAACTCCGGGCGGCCAGGAAGTCGTAGCACCCCGCCAGCGTCGCCAGCTTCGAGTGTTCCTGACGCGGCAGGTCGAGGTTCAGCGCCTCGCTCAGCCGGCCGACGAACCGCAGAAAGCCCATCGACTCGGTGTCCACCGGATCACTCAAGGAGAGCTGTTCGCGCAGCGCCTTCGGATCGACTCGGTGCATCGTGGGCTCTTCGAGGCGCATCGGTGGTCTCCAGGACAGGGTGCGGCCCGCGCTTGAGCAACAACCATTCCAGCCCCCCCTGCTGGGAACCCTGCCGGCCACCGGCGCAGAATCTGCGATCGCCCAACCGGTTTGCGCCGATCAGCGGCGAACGACCGCGAACGGGACGCTGATCGTGCCCAGCTCGGTGTCGGTGGAGGCGTCGACCAGCCTCATCTCGAACCGCACCTGCTGCTCCTTCGAGACGTTCTGGAAATAGACGAACCCGGAGATCCGGCCGCCGTCCTCCAGCACGCCTTCCGGCATCGCCTCGGCCAGCATGTCCTGGGTGGGCAGCAGGGTCGGCCAGACGTCCTGGTAGCGCTGGTAATAGAAGGGGTCGTAGGGGAACGCCAACGACCAGGCCGGCACGCCCGGGTAGTACGCGTAGTAGTGGGGGGCGACCATGAAGCCCTGGTGGTGGATGCGCGAGCGCGGGTACACCGCGGGCTGCGCCGGCGCCTGCTGGGCCGCCACCGGGATCAACACCACCTTCCCGACCGGGGCGCTGGCGTTCGGCACCAGCTCGCTCACCTTCGGCTCACCCGTCATCGGCGCCAGCGCCGGGTACCGGAAGCCGCTCGCCCCCAGCAGGCTGATGTCCTGGAAGGTGAGCCGCAGCCGCACGCCGCTCCGGTTCTCGATCGAGACCTTGATCGGAGTCATCAGCTCGCTCAGGCCGCTCGGATCGCCCCGCCAGGCATCCCCGTTCAGGAACACCTTGATTCCTGCCTCCTCGGCGAACGCGACTCCCGGGGTGCCGGTCAACACGCTTGCGCCGCGCGCAGGGATCAGCACCGGTTCGGCGACGCAGCCGGCGAGCGCCAGCGCACAAATCATCCAGACACTCGTTGATTTCATGTGAGCTCCCATTGCCCTCAGGGAGGCAGCAAGGGGCATTCCAGCGCGGGGTGTTTCCCCCCGGTGACGGGCGAGGCCGCGGTCAGCGCCGCGCGGTGCGGGGCTTCGGAGCCAGAACGTCGGTGAGCGCCTGCAGCGCGTCGGAGAGCGTGAACACTCCCACCACCACCCGGTTCTCGACCACCACCGCCGACCCCAGCTTGTGCTTCCACATGTGGCGGGCCGCGACCCGCAGCGCAGTGGTGGGGGAGACGGTGTACGGCCGGGAGGTCATCGCTTCCTCGACCGTCACCGTCTGCGAGTCGACGTCCTTGAGCGTCTCGATCAGGTGGAGGTCCTCCATCGAGACGATCCCCACCAACCGGTTCGCGTCGAGCACCGGCAGGTGCCGGATCTGGTTCTTGCGCATCAGCCGGTGCGCCTCCGCCAGCGAGCTGGTGACCGGGATCGAGCGCACCGAGCGGGTCATGTAGTCGGCGATCACCAGCGTGGGCATGGGGCCTTTCGAAGCAACTGGAAGACCAGCGCACCAATTTCGCCGCCGCTGCGCCGGCACATGAATTGCGGCCAGCTGAAGGAAATGATCAACCACATCCTGATCGCCGTCGATGGTTCGGGCGCCTCGCTCCACGCCGCCCGCTACGGGCTCTCGCTCGCCGCCCAGTCGGGGGCCCGGGTGACCCTGCTGTCGGTGCTGCCGCCCGCCGAGGTGCTCTCGATCGGCCCGCTGCAGGCCTACGTGCCGCTCAACCGCCCCCCCAGCGAAGGGGAGGTGCGGCGGATCAAGGCGCTGTTCGAAGAGATCTCGACCGAGCACACCGGGGTCCAGGTGGAGCACGCCGTCGAGCTCGGCCACCCGGCGGAGACGATCTGCGACTGGGCGGCGAAGCATGACGTCGATCTGATCGTGGTCGGCGCGCGCGGGCTCGGCACCGCCCGGCGGCTGCTGCTCGGCTCGGTCAGCCAGCAGGTGGTGCAGCACGCCGCCTGCCCGGTGCTGATCTGGCGGCCGCCTCCTCCCGTGGAACCGAAGGTGGCGTGATCCTCCTCGACGGGCCGGTGGCGCAGAGGGTACGAGCGAGCGATGGAGCCTGCCGGGTTCGGCGAAGTTCAGGGCCGGCCCTCGCGGCCGGCAGCAGCGACCGCGATCAAGGCGCATCAGGCCGCGCTCACTGGCCGCCCCCTGCGCGCGGCGATCAGCGAGGCGCTGGAGAACGAGCCCAAGCTCGGCGGCAAGGAGCGCCGCTTCGCCGCCTGGGCCGCCCGCGAGCTCTCGCGCCACCAGCGGTTCATCGACCTGCTCGCCAAGACCCACGGGCACGCGCCCTCGGGCTTCTCGCTCGAGGGAGACCTGGCGATCCTCCGCTACACCCTCTGGCGCCGGCACCTCACCCACGCCTCCACCGAGCGCACCCTGTTCGAGGTCGCCTTGCCCGGGCCGCTGCGCCCCCGCTCGATCCCCGACGCGCTGCTGGCGAAGGTCTGCCAGAGCCTCGAGCCGCCGCTGCCGCCCGATCCGCTCGAGCGATCCGCCACCCTTCACTCGTTTCCCAACTGGCTGGCGACCGCGATCGCCCGCTCGGCTCCCGAAGGCGAAGCCGACGCAGTGCTCGCCGCGCTCAACCGCGACCCGGTGATCTGGCTGCGGGCCCGGCCCCCGGGGACCCGGGAAGAGGTGCTGGGCAAGCTGCGCGCGGAAGGGATCGAGGTCGAGCCGGGCCCGATCGACGATGCGATTCGCCTCACCGACGAGGGCCGGGCGATCTTCGAGTCGAAGCCGATGAAGGCGCGCCGGCTGCAGGTGATGGATCTGGGCAGCCAGCTGCTGGCCAACCTCTGCGCTCCGAAGGTCGGCGCGACGGTGATCGACTGGTGCGCCGGAGCGGGCGGCAAGAGCTTCGCCCTCGCCGATCTGGTCGGCCCCACCGGGAAGGTGATCGCCACCGATCTGAAGCGTGCGCGCCTCGAGGAGGCCCGCCGCCGCGGCCGCGAGCTGTCGATTCGCAACGTCAGCTTCCCCGAGAACGTGCGTCTGGCCGAGGCGGACGTGGTGTTGATCGACGCACCGTGCAGCGGCACCGGGACGCTGGGCCGCGAGCCGGATCAGAAGTGGAAGCTGCAGTGGAAGAAGGTCGAGGAGCTGGTCGCCACCCAGCTGAAGATCCTCGGCGCGGTCGCGGCGGGGGTGCGCGAGGGCTGCGTGATCGTCTACGGCACCTGCTCGGTGCTCACCGAAGAGAACGAGGCGGTGATCGAGGCGTTCCTGAAGCAGCACCCCCGCTGGCAGCTCGAGGGGCAGCCGCTGCGGGTCTGGCCCCACAAGATCGACGGCGGCGGGTTTTTCGGCGCGCGGTTGACGAACCGGCCCAAAAGTTAGTACTTGCCGCCCGCCCATGAACCCGAACCCTCAAGCCGACTCGCTGCGACAGATCCAGGCTGCCTGGGAGGCCGCGCAGGGGCAGGTGACCGACTTGCGCAAGCAGGTCGAGCACATGGCCAGCCTCGCTCAGGCCAAGGTCGCCCAGAACATGCTGGAGCGGGATCTCGATCGCGCCTTCCGCGATCTGGGTGAGGCCGTCTGGGCCCAGGTGTCGAAGGGCAAGCTGCAGCTTCCCCCGGCGTTCAGCGCGGTGATGAAGGCGCTCGAGAACGTGACCCGGAAGATCCAGGAGCAGAACGCGAGCATCAACGACCTGCTCGCGGAAGGAAACGAGATCGCCAATCGTCTGAAGAAGACCGCGGCGGTCAAATCGGCAGTGGCTTCACAGAACAAGAAGCGATAAGAAAAAACGCAGCCGCAGTGACGGGGTCATAGCTCAGCTGGGAGAGCGCCTGAATGGCATTCAGGAGGTCGTCGGTTCGATCCCGACTGGCTCCACAGATTTCAAAACTCGAAGCCCCTCGGTGATTCGCCGAGGGGCTTCGTCGTTTGAGGGCCGATGCGCCCAAAACAAAACGCCCCCCGGCGCAGGGCCAGAGGGCGTTGGCACTTCACTGCGGAAGAGCCTGGCTTACTTGCCCATCGTGGGCGGCGTGGCCTCTTTGGCCTTGATCCCGAGCAGCTCGACTTCGAAGTTCAGCACCGCGTTGGGCGGGATCACCGGGGGCGAACCGCGCTCGCCGTAGGCGATGTCGCTCGGGCACACCAGCTTCGCCTTCCCACCGACCTTCATCTTGCCGACCCCTTCGGTCCAGCACTTGATGACGCCGTTGAGCGGGAAGTCGATCGGCGCGTTGCGCTTGTAGCTGCTGTCGAACTCGGTGCCGTCGGTCAGCGTGCCGCGGTAGTGAACGGTGACCGTGTCGGTCGGCGCAGGCGTGGCGCCGGTGCCGGCCTTGGTCGAGAGGTAGATCAGCCCGCTCGGGGTCTTCTCGGCGCCCTTCTCCTTGGCGGCCTTGGCGAGGAACTCGTCGCCTTTCGCCTTCTCGATCTTGCCGCGGGCCTCACGCCGCGCCGTCACCAGTTGCTGGATCTTCGGCATCATCTCTTCCGGCTTCACCGCCGGGGGCTTGCCCGCCGCGGCGTCCTTCAGCCCCTTCATCAGCTCGTCCATCTCGGCCGGGGTGGGCGAGAAGTCGTTGGCCAGGCTCTTACCGATCGACGCCCCGACGGCGTACATCACCTTCTTGGTGTCTTCGGCGCTCAGCGGAGCGGCGGCGGGAGCAGCAGCAGGGCCGCCCTTCATCGGGGC
>JAGSPQ010000614.1 GCA_018262385.1 Myxococcaceae bacterium
CTGCCGCACGTGGCTCTTCTTGCTGTCGATCTGCGCGGTCAGCTGCTCGGGGCTCAGCTTCTGGGCGGCTGGGTGGGTCGACTTGCCGTCGCGCTGCTTGTAGAGCTCGCGCAGGTTCTCGAGCGTCAGGTCGACCGTGTTCCCCGAGGTGATCAGCGCGCCCGAGGTCCCCATCGGGACCACCGTCTTCACGTTCGGCAGCGTCTCGAGGGCGGCCTTGATCTTCGGGAACTCGGTGATCGCGCCGAGATCCGGATCGCCCCCCATCGTGCCGTACAGCGACAGCTCGTCCTTCGACTTCGACGAGTAGATCTGGATGTGGCCGGCCACCGAGCCGACCACGCTCTTGCTCATCGAGTCCGAGAGCGTGTCGAGCAGCGCTCCGAAGAAGACGAAGAAGAACGTCCCCAGCAGCAGCAGGCCGCCGATCAGCAGGTTGATCTTGCTGGCGAGCAGGTTGCGCAGCGAGATCTGAACCAGCACCAGGGTCTGGTTGATCATGAAGCCGCAGCCTGAATCGGCTTGGCTCCATGGGCGGCCATCGCCTCCGCTGCGTGATCCGGAGTCTCCCGCCCGGTGATCTTCCCGTCCGCCAGCTGCACCACCGCGTTGGCGTGCTGCATCACCTTGTGGTCGTGGGTCGAGAAGATGAACGTGGTGCCCTTCTGCTCGTTGAGGGCCCGCATCAGATCGATGATCGCCTGGCCCGTGACCGAGTCGAGGTTCGCCGTCGGCTCGTCCGCGAGCACGATCTGCGGATCAGTCACCAGCGCCCGCGCCACCGCCACGCGCTGCCGCTGCCCACCCGACAGCTCGTTGGGCCGGTGCTTGGCGTGGGTCGCCAGCCCGACCTGCTCGAGCAGCTGCATCACCCGCGACTTGCGCTCGCTCTTCGACAGCCGGTTCTGCAGCAGCAGGGGGAACTCGACGTTCTGAAACACCGTCAGCACCGAGACCAGGTTGAAGCTCTGGAAGATGAAGCCGATCGTGTCCAGCCGCAGCGAGGTCAGCTGCCGCTCGGTCAGGCTGCTGGTGTTGCGACCGGCCACCTCGACCGTGCCCCGGGTCGCCGTGTCGACACAGCCAATCAGGTTCAGCAGCGTCGTCTTCCCGCTCCCCGAGGGGCCGGCGATCGAGATGAACTCACCTTTGTCGACATCCAGCGACACCCCGCGCAGCGCGGGCACCACCACCTTGCCGAGGTTGTATTCCTTCACCACATCCCGAATCGAAACGATGGCCGCCATTTTTCAGTCTTCTCCGGTCAAGTGCCTTGCTAGGTAATGCAGGTCGCCAGGCGACGCACGGACAATCGCATCGCCGCCGATCGTCATTAGTCAAGCTTGACCAAGACGCTCACTTTCGCGCTCCCACCGGGCCGTAGGCCCCCATCAGCAGCTTGAGGCTCTCGGTCAGCCGCAGGTCCGCCTCCAGGTGCTGGCACGCACTGTCGAACAGCAGGCGCAGGTGAGGCGGCAGCGCGCCCGGTCCGGCCTTGGCCTTCTCGCCCTCGCGCCAGGCCGCCAGCTCTTCGGTCAGCAGCTGCTGCTGCCGCTCGAGCAACCCGAGGACCTCTTCGGCCGGCAGCTCGTCCACGAACGCCACCGACGCGAACAGCGAGGCCGGAAACCCGCGCCCCCGCGAGGCCCAGGCGGCGCGAAGCAGCTGCTTGAGCTCGCTGCGCCCCCGCGCGGTGAGCTCGTAGACCGCCTTCACCCGCCCGCGCCCGGAGTCGCTCGAGCGCACCTTCAGCAGCCCCTCGGCGGCCATCCGCTTCAGCGCGTGGTAAATCGAGCCCTTCTGCACCCCGGCCCAGGCGTCCACCCGGCTCTGCTTCATCACCCGCTGAAGCTCGTAGCCGTGCATCGGCGCCTTCTTCAACAACCCGAGGATGATCAGCCGCGGATCCACCCCGGCCGGATAACCCGCGACCCGCTCGACAGTCAAGGTTGACCATCTTCACGATCCTTGAAGGGGGGGGCGGTTTCCTCTAGCTTCCGCCCGCCACCTGGGGGCTTCTCATGAGCGTCACTGAAGAGCAGATCGCCGAACAACTCGCCGAGCTGGAGCCGGCCTGGGTCACCCGCCCAAACTTGTTCGCCGATCTGATCGCCAGGCGCGACTCCGCCTCGTTGCTCGCCAAGCTCAACGACACCACCCCCGGCGTTCGCGCCGATGCCGCCGAAGCGCTCGGACAGCTGAAGGACCGCGCGGCCGTCGCCAAGCTCAAGCAGCTCACCGGAGATCTGGACCCGAACGTCCGCCGCTCGGCCGCCGCCGCGCTGGTGGCGATGGCCGACGAGGGGATGCTCAAGGAGTTCGTCAAGGCGCTGCGCGATCCCAGCGCGAAGGTCGTCGCCGGCGCGGCGATCGCCCTCGGGGAAGCCGGCTACCAGCCGGCGGTCGAGTATCTGCTCAAGGCCTACCGCACCGAGCACCCCCGCATCGCCGCCGCGGTGGCGATCGCGCTGGGCCGGCTGGGCAGCGCCGAGGCCGTTCCCTGGCTGAGCGCCGCGGTGAAGACCGGCCTGGCGCCGGTCGAGGCCGCCGAAGCGCTCGGGCGAATCGGGGATCCCGCTTCCGCCCGGGTGCTGGTCGAGCAGCTGGCTCACCCGTTCGCCCCGCTTCGCGCCGCGGCCGCGCGCGCCCTCGGGATGCTCGCCCTCGCCAAGGCCTGGGACTTCGTCCTGCGCGACACCGCGATTGCCGCGCTGCAGAAGGCGATCTCTGATCCGGATGAGCGGGTCAAGCTGTGCGCCGGGATGGCGCTCGCCCAGTTCGGCGATCCAAAAGCGAAGGAAGTGCTCAAGAAGTTCGTCGAGTCCTGAACGCAGCGTCACCTGCAAAACATGCCCGCCAAAAAACCAGCCAAGACCCCGCCTCCTGCCGCCGCCGACAACGAGCCCCTCTACCCTGCGATCGAAGGTTTCATCGAGCGCGCGACCGCCGAGGAGATTGCCGAGCTGTTCAGCCCGCTCAAAGAAGGGCTCAGCGCGCTCAAGGGCCCCCGCGCAGATCAGGCCAAGAAGGTGGGCAAGGCGATTGCGAAGACTGAGGAGCTGCTGTCGCACCTGCTGCAAGTGCGTGAAAAGCTTGAGGCCGAGCGGAAGGACAAGCCGGCCGCTCGCCGCTAACCGCGCGGGTGCAATAGAGTTTGGCAACCGGGTGCCCGCCCGACAGGCAACAAACCGGCGGAGGTGGCGATAACTGGAATGGGCACCCCCGGAGAGTCCGGCGGCGCAGCAGCCCTGAGCGGTTCCACAGCTTTCGCAGGTCCCCTTCTAAGGAGTTCAAAAAAATGACTGGTCCCATCCGCATCGACAGCACCCCGGCCCGCCTGTCCACCAACATGACGATCGAGCGCCAGACTCCCAAGCGCGACTTCGGCGACCGGATGAAGGCCGGCCTCGACACCGCTGGAGGCATGCTCCAGAGCGGCGCCTCGGTCGTCGGTGGTCTGGTTCCCGGAGGCGCGATTCTCTCTGCCGCGGTCTCTTCGGTCAGCCAGCTGGGCGGCCACAGCACCCCGGGCGGCGGCGCGACCAGCGCGGCCTACGCGGCGACCGGCGTCGTCAACATCGGTGGCGGCAGCGGCGGCGTGAACACCACCATCGGCGCGGGCGGCGGTAACCCGGCCGGCAACATGCCCGGAATGGGCAGCACCGTCGGCGGCCAGCCCAACTCGCTCGGCAGCACCGGCGGGTCGAGCGGCGGCGCGGTCGGCCAGATGAACTCCGACCTCGTCCAGGCCCAGTCGGACAACGCCAAGCTCCTCCAGGTTCAGATGTCGA
>JAGSPQ010000615.1 GCA_018262385.1 Myxococcaceae bacterium
CGCCACCTGCGCGGAAGTGGTGGTCGGCTCGTGCAGCAACTTCGCTTCCGGCAGCAACCCGCTGAAGTGGAACCCGACGACCAACAGCGGCGCAGTGATCTACGCGATCTCGAAGGTCCTCTACGGCATCGACGCGGTCTTCTGCCCCAACGCCACCGCGAACATCCGGGCCAAGGTCCACGTCAAGGCCTACGCCCAGACGGGGGTGCTGCTCTCCGAGACCAACCAGCCCTCGCTCAACTACGTGCGGACCGACATGAACGAGAGCGCGGTCGGGGCGAACCAGATCCAGGCCTACACCTCGACGGGCGGAGGCAAGGCGGCAGAGTTCGACGTGAACTTCTGCGCTCCGACCGGCGCGGCCTCACTGACGATCGGCCTCTATTACACCACGGGGAATGCCGCGTGCTTCACGGTCAACTGAATAGGACCCGGCCCGCGAACGTCTCGAAACCCAAGCAGTCACACTCTTTTAGGAGCTCGAAAATGAACAAACTCGCACTGGCAGTACTGATGATGTCGGGAGTGGCGATGGCAGCTGACCTGCCCGCGCCGCAGATGGGCAGCACGGTGAAGCTGAGCTGCGCCGCGGGGAGCAAGCAGGTGAACGACGGCGAAGGCATCTTCTGCAATCGCGGCGGCTCGGTGGCCACCGAGCGGCTCGAGGGGCCGTACGTCGGCCTCAACAAGAACGGCACCGTCCACTCCAGGGGGCAGTACCTCGCCGGCGGCCGCACCGGCCACTGGGTGTTCTTCGACGAGAAGGGGATCAAGACCCACGAGATCGACTTCAAGAACGACAACTTCGATGGCCAGCGGGTGGAGTTTCATCCCAATGGGCAGAAGAAGGCGGTCGAGGTCTACGCCCGCGGGGTGCTGACGGCGCCGGTGGCGACCTTCGACCAGCTGGGCGCGCCGATCACCGTCGCCCGGTAGCTTTCCGAACTTCCGAAGTGCACGCGGCCAGGGCTCGAAAGGGCTCTGGCCGTTGTGTTGTCGGGGTGTAAAACCGTCGCAGGTGACGATGCTCAAACATCAGCCGGTGCTGCCCGACCTCCCGGTGCGGACAGTGCAGGAAATGGGGCTCAAAGAGCTCGAGCGGATCCGGCTGATCCTCCGCGGCGGCTCGGTGATCGAGTGGCGGCGGCTCCACTTCAAGACCTGGGACGAGGTCGATCGCTTCCTCCGGCTGTGTCAGATCGACGCCACCCGCCCGCACGACGTCGAGTGGGTGCGGACGGTCTTGAGCGACGCGGTCGAGTACCTGCGGAAGATCTTCGACTACCGGGTGGCGGCGCCGGTGGCGGACCCGGACGAGATCCACGATCTGTTCCTCTACGCCTCGGGCGCGAAGGAACCGAAGAAGTACCGGAAGATCGCCTGCATCGTGCTGAAGGTGATGCACGTCATCCAGCACATCGAAGGCCGCGACCTGCTGTTCAAGCTGGCGGTGTCCGAGGCCGAGCTGGCCCAGCTGGTGACCGAGAAGGTGATGGCGGTCGCCGAAGAGATGAAGGCCAAGGCGCTGCCGGTGGTCGAGTTCTCCGACTCGATCAAGACCCGCGAGTCGATCATCACCAAGCTGATCGCCAAGCGCGAGTCGGTGGCAGCGCAGATCTACGACCGCACCCGGTTCCGGATCATCGTCAAGGATCGCAAGGACGTGCTGCCGGCGCTGTACTTCCTCACCCAGCGGCTGGTGCCGTTCAACTTCGTCGTCCCGACCCAGACCGAGAACTCGCTCTTCAACTTCAAGAACCTGCTCACCGAGTACCCGCACTTCGGGCGCTACGCGAAGGACCTCCACCTCGACCTCGACTACGAGGATCGCGAGGAACGCCGCCGCCCGGGCAACAAGTTCTCTGGCAGCAGCTACCGGATCCTCAACTTCGTCGCCGACGTGCCGATTCGCCTCGACGCCTACCTGCCGCCCGCCGAGAAGGACAACCGGTCGCGCAAGGGGCGCATCGCGCTGGCGATGTGCGAGTTCCAGATCGCCGACGAGTCGCAGGCCTCGGCGAACGAGCTGGGGGAGAACTCGCACGAGCGGTACAAGCAGCGGCAGCGCGACGTGGTGCTCAAGCGCCTCTCGCGGGGCCTGGTGGTGCCCCGGCGGGCGAAGCGAAAGAAGACGCCCGCCCCGCCGTAAGGCCCGAGCGTTGCCTACCGCTTGCGGTTCTTCTTCTTGTTCGCCTTCTCGCGCTTGCGGCGTTCCTTGATCGCGTCGCGCTCGGCGTCGCTGCTCCCCTTCGCCGGCGGGGCGGCCGAGTAGCCCTGCAGGCGGGCCTTGGCCATCGCGCCCTGGCCCATCGGAGCGGTGTAGCCCGGCGCCAGCTGCGGCATCTGCATCTGCATTCCGCCCGGGCCGCCCATCCCGAGCGCCTGCTCCATCATCTTGGCGTCCTTGCCGAACATGCTGCTCAGATCCATGCCCTTGAGCTGCTGCAGCTGACCCAGCTGCTTGAACCCGGGGATCCGGCCGAGCAGCGAGGGGTTCTGGCCGATCGAGCCCATCACCTGCTGCATCATGTTGAACTTCTGCATCAGCTCGGCGACGTCCTTCGGCTTCTTGCCCGAACCTTTGGCGATCCGCTTGCTGCGCGAGTCGTCGATCAGCTTCGGCTGCAGCCGCTCGGCCTCGGTCATCGAGTCGAACATCGCCTCGATCTTCGACAGCTCGTTCTCGTCGGGGTTCATCGCTTCGGTCATCTCGCCGAAGATCGGGAACTTCTCGAGCAGGTCCTTGAGCGGGCCCATCTTGCGGACCATCCGGATCTGCTCGACGAAGTCGCGCATCGAGAAGTTGCCCGAGAGGAGCTTCTTCGCGTCGTCCTCGGCCTTCTTCTCGTCGACGACCCCCTCGAAGTCCTTCATCAGGCCGACGATGTCGCCAAAGCCCAGGATCCGGCTGGCGAGCCCTTCGGGGCGGAACTCCTCGAGCTTGTCGAGGCCTTCGCCCATGCCGAGGAACTTGATCGGCCGGCCGGTGACTTCCTTGATCGACAGGGCAGCGCCGCCGCGCGCGTCGCCGTCGAGCTTGGTGAGGATGAAGCCGTCGATCCCGATCCGGCGGTTGAACTCGGCGGCGGTCTTGACCGCGTCCTGGCCGATCATCGCGTCGGCGACGAGGAGGATGTTGTCGGGGTTCACCAGCGCCTTGATCGACTCGAGCTCCAGCATCAGCGGCTCGTCGATCGCCAGCCGGCCGGCGGTGTCGATGATCACCACGTCGCGCTTGGTGGCGGCGGCGACCTCCCAGGCCTTCTGCGCCATCTGCGGCGGCTGCAGCCCGGCCTCGTAGAAGACCGGGATCCCCAGCCGCTCGCCCAGCACCTTGAGCTGATCGACGGCCGCCGGGCGGTAGATGTCGGCCGCGCACAGCAGCGGGGTGCGGCCTTCCTTCAGCAGCTTGGCGGCGAGCTTCCCGGTGGTGGTGGTCTTCCCGGAGCCCTGAAGGCCGATCATCATGATCCCGGAGACCTGCCCCTTCGGCTTGAGCTTGAGCGAGGTGTCGACCGGGCCCATCAGCCCTTCGAGCTCGTCGTGGCAGACCTTGATGAAGTGATCGCCGGGGCTGATCTTGTGCCTTCGGCCCTGCTTGTCGGTGAGGGTGGTCTGCACCACTTCGCCGATCGCCTTCGCGCGGACGTTGGCGACGAACTTCTTCACCACCTCGAAGGCGACGTCGGCCTCGAGCAGCGAGACGCGGATGTCGCGCAGCGACTCGTCGACCAGCTCAGGGGTGATCTCGGCCTTACCGGCGAGACGGTTTTTCGCGGCGCGGA
>JAGSPQ010000616.1 GCA_018262385.1 Myxococcaceae bacterium
TGCTCGGCGCGCGGTTGCTCACGCTCGACGAGGCGATCATCGACTCTGGCCTGGTGCCGGTGATCGCCTGACTTCGGCTCGTCGTACCTCGACCGCCTGAGGCGGATCAGCGCCCGCAGGCGGTGAGGTCGAGGCCGCCGTCGGCGAGGACGACGAAGCTGCTGCTTCCGCCCACCGAGTAGGTGCCCGCGGCCAACCCGTTGACGAGGCAGTCGGCCTCCAGGGGCGCGGTGTAGGGCGACGACTGGCTCGCGTGCAGGCAGACCGTGCCGAGCAGCCGCAGCTGAATCTGGCCCCCATCGACGCTGGAGTGGCACTGCGGGCCGGAGATGGTCGCGTTGCCCTGCAGGCTGGACGGACGAAGCAGGACGCTGCCCGCTCCGCCGTCCCCCGCGGAGCACCGCAGACTCTCGGAAGAGCTCTCTTCCTTCGCGGTGCAGACGTCACCGCAGCCGATCACCACCACCACTGCCAGCACTGCTACGAGAATTGACGGGCGCATGCCGGGCACCTCCGCAAGGTGGAGGCCGCTCGTAAGCTGCCGCGACTGCTCGACCGATTCTCCGGCTGCCCGGGCACCGCTGTCAGCCCGCGGTGGAAAACAGACTACCGGGCCGCGCTGACCGGGTACGCCTCGACCCGGTGGTCGTTGAAGCGCGGCACCAGCACCCGGCTGCGCTTGGAGTCGTAGCCGAGGTCGGCCGGGGCCGAGAGGTCGCTGAGGAACGGCTTGAACTCGCCGCCCGGCTTGCCGCGGTAGACCGCGCTGCCTTCCCAGCTGCTGACCAGCAGCTCGCCGCCGGGCAGCAGCACCACCCCGTCGAGCCCGCCCTTCGGCAGCGCGGTGACCGCGCCCTTCTTCCCGGTCTTCAGATCCAGCGCCCACAGCTCGTTGTTGCCGAAGCCGGCGACGAACAGGGTGTCGCCGCTGGCGAGCAGCCCGTTGGGGCGGCCGAGGTTCTTGTCCTTCAGCACCGTCGTCAGCTTGCCGTCCTTGATCGCGTAGATCGCGTCGGCGCCCGAGGGCTCGAAGTCCTTCGCGCCCTGCTTGAGGCCCGAGTCGCTGAAGTAGATGGTGTTGCCGTCTGCCGAGAGGGCGACGTCGTTGAGGAAGGTCGCGCCGGCAACCGCCAGCTCGCCCTTCGGCGCGCCGGTCTTGCGATCGAACATCCGCACCGCGTCGATGTCGGTGACGTAGAGGACGCCCTTCGAGATCGCCATCCCCTTCGGGGCGTTCAGGGTGACCTTGTTCTTCCCGCCCTCGATCAGCCGGGTGGCGGCGGCCTTGCCCTCGGGCGAGAGCACCGCGATGTAGCCGTTGTTGTCCTTCGCCAGCGGCGAGCCGTTGATGTTCGAGACCAGGTAGACGTCGTTCTCGGCGTCGTAGAGGACGGACTCGGGAGTGGCGAGCCCCTCGGCGAAGGTCACCGCCGCGGCCTGTTTGGCAGGGGCGGGGGCCGCTTTCGCCGGGCCGACCGAGCCCGAGGGCGGAGCGACGTCCGGATCCAGCAGCGCGAGCGCGAGCAGCGAGGAGATCAGCAGTTTCATGAGCGGTCCCTCCGGCGGGTCTGAAGCGGGCGCACTCTACGCCAGCGGCGCTCAGCCCTCCCAGTCCTGAAGCAGCGAGCGCGCCCGCTGGTACCGCGAGAGCAGCTCGCTGCGCCGGGTGGTCACCAGCACCATGAAGGCGACCACCGCCAGCCCGAGCCCCGAGAGGAACAGGGCGCCCATCCGCGGCTCGCGCACTCCGTAGCGGACCAGGTTGGCGACGATGGTGGTGATCATGAACGCGGTGCCCAGGTACACGTAGCTGCGGACCTTCAGCATGATCCCCAGCCCGACTCCCACCACGCACAGCCCGACGCACAGCCAGAGCGCGTTGGTGCTCTCGAAGGTGAGCGGGCGGAAGGCGGCCGCCGAGTAGACCAGGGTCACCGCCGCGGCGCGCAGCTTCACCCGGGTGCCCTCGGCGAGGTCGCCCTCGAACACCTTCAGCAGCACCAGCAGCGAGAGCCCGAACGGAATCAGCAGGTACTCGGCGCTGCCCTGCCCCGAGGCGAAGAACGCAAACGCCATCGCGCCGTTGAAGGCGAGGGTCGAGAGCATCGCCGCGGTGCGCCGGGCCGAGCCGGTGCGGGCGACGACCGCGAAGTGCGCCGACTGGGCGAGCAGCAGCAGGCACAGGGTCCACGGCGCGTTCCACGGCGCGGCGGTCAGGCCGGCGATCGGCCACCAGAAGGCGTACGAGCGCGCGACCCTGGCCGACCGCTCGAGCCCCCCGTCGTCCAGCCAGCGGGCGAGGCTGCCCACCCCGGCGCCCGCCACCAGCGCGGCGAGGGTCTCGACCACATCGGGCCCGGCCCCGAAGGCGAGCCGGCGCACCGCGAGGAAGCCCAGCGGCAGCAGCACTCCGGCGAACCCGGCCGAGATCGGATCGTCGTCTTCGGAGATCCGCCCGGCGAGCGCCCAGAGCGCGGCGGCGATGCCGACTCCGGCGACGATCGCCTCCCGGGTCTCGCCGCCGTGCAGCAGCATCAGCCCGGCGGACAGCTCGAACATCCCCACGCCCATCAGCGCGCCAGCCGCGCTGAAGCGCTGCTTCACCCGCCCGCTCGCCTTCGCCATCCGCAGCGCGATCGCACCGAGGATCAGCGAGGCGCTCGCCACCCAGGGGAGGATCAGCTCGCGCGGCGCGCCGGTCGACAGCTTCAGGCCGAGGAAGAAGAGGCCGACGTGCGCCGCCGCGCCCAGGCCCAGCCAGCGCACCCACTCCAGCGCCGGGTTGCGATGGGCGATCACCACCGCGCAGCCCGCGGCGAAGCCCCAGGCGATCGCGGTCGCCGGGTGATGGAGCGAGTTGCCACCGCCGAGCGCGACCAGCGCCAGCGCCCAGCCGGCGTGGTGCCAGGTCAGCGCCGAGCGGTGGCGCCCTTCGAGCAGCGCGCCGGCGAGGCAGAGGGTGAAGCCGACGCCGCCGAGCACCGCCGCCGCGACCGGCAGCGGGAGGCAGGCGAACACCAGCACCGCCGAGAGCACCGCCGCGGCCGCGACCTCGGGGCGGTGGGGGCTGAAGAGCAGCAGCGCGCCGGAGGCCAACAGCGGCAGCCACAGCTCGACGGGTTGCCGCTCGCCGAGCACCACCGTCACCGCGATCACCCCGGCCGAGCCGAGCCAGAACGCGGAGGCGACATCGCCGGCCAGCGGTGAGTGGAACCGGGCGCAGATGGCCCGCAGCCCGTCTTGCAGGCGCTCGCGCCGCAGCATCGCCGCGACTGCCGCCGCTCCGAGCGCGATCCACGCCGCGCGCGGGAGCAGCGCGCGCCACTCGCTCGGAGGCCACACGACCGCCGCGATCGGAAGGGCGGCGGCGAGCACCGCGGCCGAGAAGAGCCACCGCTGGTTGAGCAGCACCGCCGCGGCGGCGAGGGTGCCTGCGAACAGCCAGGCGCTGGACGACTCGCTGCCCGCGCTGGCGGTGGCGGCGGCGAAGGCGGCGAGGCCGACCGCCGAGACGACCGCGGTGGGCACGGTGTTCGGGTGCGGCCGCGCGCCGAGCACCTTCGAGACGATCCCCGGCAGCAGCCGCTCGACGAACGCGAGGGCGAGCAGGATCGCGGTGCCGATCGGCGCCAGGCCGTCGGTGGTCAGCGCGAAGACCGCGGCGACGGCGAGCCGGAGCGCGAGCAGCTCGCTGGCGGCCAGCAGCAGCAGCAGCGCCCAGGGCAGGCCCGAGCCGTGATCGGCCACCACCACCGCTCCGAGCAGCGCCGCGCCCGCCAGCGCC
>JAGSPQ010000617.1 GCA_018262385.1 Myxococcaceae bacterium
AAGAAGGCGAACACGCCGCTGAACGGATCGGTCGGCTGGGTCGCCGCCGAGGGCCGCACCAGGTGGATGTCGAGATCGACGTCGCCGAAGCCCGGCCACTGCAGCTGGGCGACCAGATCCTGCTTCAGCGCGACCGCGAACTTGATCGTCACCACCGTGGGGTGCAGCTGGGTGTCCTTCACCGTCAGCTCGAGGGTGTACTCGCCGGTGACGATCGGCCGCAGCGTCGCCTGGGGGGTGGTGGCGCCGGCGATCCCCAGCCCCATCGCGCCGGTGGGCGCGGACAGCAGCCGCCACGCAAAGGTCAGCCCGAGGCGGCCGTCTTCCGGATCCGAGGTGCATTGGGTCTGATCGGCGAAGTCCGAGAGGGCGGAGAAGATCGCCACCGCCCGCGGCTCGACGTTGCGGCGGTTGGTGAGATCGTACCCGGTGGCTGGCGCGGGGATGAGCGGCGCCCAATCGGCCTTGGTGCTGTAGTCGATCTCGGCGTCGTCGATCGGCTGCACCTTGACCAGGTTCGCGCAGACCACCGGCGCCAGGTTCGGCCGCAGGCTGCCGGTGCTTGAGCACCAGCCCCGCGGCGGGGAGCGTCGAGTTGCCGGGGATGGTGAAGGACGCCGCGTCGGGCCCTTCGATCGCGATCCGGATCAGCTGCAGGTCGACCAGCCCGATGTTGGTGATCGCGACCTCGGGCAGCGTGGTCACGTCGACCGGCAACAGCCGCAGGAACGGCTCGGGCGCGAAGTCGATCGAGGGAGGCGTCACCCCCACCGTGCCGACGCACTTCCGGGCGGCCGAGCAGTCGGGGGTGACGGCGATCTGCGCCTGGGCGCCCTCGCCCAGCAGCACCACCTCGATGGTCGGATGCTCCGGATCGTCGCTGGCGATCGACAGCGTCGCCGCATAGGCCTGCACCGAGGTCGGAGCGAAGGAGATCTCGAGATCCTCGGTGCCCAGCGACTCGATCACCGAGGGCTGCTTGACGACCGAGAAGCCGGCGGCCCCTCCGGGCGCGCTGCGATCGGCGAGGGTGATCGCGCCCAGAGTGACCGGGGTCTTGGTCTGGGCGCTGAGCTTGAGCGTCAGCACCTGGCTGCTCGGCCGGGTCGGGGTGCCCACCTTCACCGGGCCGAAGTCGAGTGAGACGGGCGACACCCCGAGGGTCGGCACCACCGTGGCGACGGTCTGGCCGCATTTGCAGCCAGTCCACAACAGCACCAGGAAGGGGGCCACCAGCAGACGTGCGCGCATGTGCCATGCTTGTAGCCGTTTCACGACGTAGGCGTAAATCGTTGACCCACCGGCCACCCTGTCGGATAAAACCCTAAAGGTACGACGTACTTCTTTTTCCCAAGCGAACGGAGATCAACGACATGGCCGGCACCGACAAGCGCAAGCAGTCGCTGTATTTCCCCGAAGAGATGCTCAAAGAGATTCAGGAAGAGGCGAACCGGCAAGACCGCTCGCTCTCCTGGGTCGTCCAGCAGGCCTGGAAGATCGCGCGCGAGCGGATCAAGAACTTCCCGGCAGTGAACGATGTCACCGGCGACGAGAGCGTCGACCGTCGAGAGGAAAGCTGATGTCGAATACGGATCACCGCAAACAGTCGCTGTATTTCCCCGAGGAGATGCTGGGGGAGATCCAGAAGCAGGCCGAGCGGCAGGATCGCTCGCTGTCGTGGATCGTCCAGCAGGCGTGGAAGCTGGCGCGCGCCGACATGAAGAAGATCCCGGGGATCAACGACGTGATGCCGCCGCAGCCTCCGCCGCTCCCGCCGCGGTAGCTCGAAAGCGCTTTCTTTCAGTCTTTCGGTTTTCTCAGCTCGCGCAGCGCCATCGGCACCTGCAGCAGTCCCCCGCCTTTGCCGCGCGTCAGGCGCTGGGCGGGGTAGATGCTGCGGTGGCCGGTGAACAGGTAGGCGAGCACGCACACGAGCACCACGTGCGGGAACACGCTGCCCCCCATCAGCTCCATCGCCATGATCGACAGCGCCAGCGGGGTGTTCGAGGCGGCCGCGAACACCGCCGCCAGGCCGACCCCGGCGCCCAGCTCGATCGGCAGGCCCAGCAGGCGCGCCAGCACGCTGCCCAGGCAGGCGCCGACGAAGAACAGCGGCGTCACCTCGCCGCCGAGGAACCCCGCGCCGAGGGTGATCGCGGTGAAGAGCAGCTTGGCGGCGAAGGCCCAGTCGGGCAGCGGATCGTAGAACGCGCGCTGGATGCCCTCGATCCCCAGGCCGAGGTAGTCGCTGGTGCCCAGCAGCTGCCACAGCAGCACCACCACCGCTCCCCCGATCATCATCCGCACCGGCAGCCGGGGCACCCGCCGCTCGCCCTGCTTCTTGAGGAAGTGGGTCAGCTCGATGAAGGTGGCGGTGGCGATCGCGATCGCGCCGGCGAAGAGGACCCACTTGCCGATCACCAGCGGGGTCAGCTCGAGGTAGGACGCCTGCGGATAGAAGGTGTGCTCGATGCCCAGCGCGTGGGTGGTGAGGGCGCCGACCACCGCCGCCACCAGCGCCGGCAGCAGCGCGTGGTACTCGATCTTGCCCAGGGCGATGAACTCGAGCGCGAAGATCGCGCCGGCGATCGGAGTGCCGAACACCGAGCCGAAGCCGCCCGCCACCCCGGCGGTGATCAGCTGGCGGCGCAGCGGCTTCGACAGCTTCAGCCGCAGCGACACCGCGTCGGCGAGGCTGGCGCCCATCTGCACCGCGGTGCCCTCGCGGCCGGCGCTGCCGCCGAACAGGTGGGTCAGCACGGTCCCCAGCAGCACCATCGGCGCCATCCGCAGCGGCAGCGTCGGCCCCCCGTCGTGAATGGTGTCGACGATCAGATCGCTGCCGCCCCGGATCGGCTGGCCGAACCGCTCGTACAGCCAGCCGAGCACCAGCCCCGCCACCGGCAGCCCCCAGACGAGCTGCTCGTGCCCGGTGCGGTAGTCGGTGGCCAGCTGCAGCAGCTTCAGGAAGAGCGCGGAGGCCCCGCCGCAGATCACCCCCACCAGCGCCCCCAGCCCCACCCACTGCCCGAGGGCGAAGACCCGGTCGCGTCCGGTCACTGGCCCGCCCCGCCGCAGCGGCGATCGAGGGGGAGTGCCACGGCTTTCAGTTGCTCGGCGCGACCGACTTGGCGCAGTTCTGCAAGTCCATGCGCAGCGGATCGAGCTTGAGCGGATCGACGATCTTGTTCTTGCGCAGGTAGTCGGCGGCGATGTTCGAGTCGACCCCTCCAAAGCGCTGGGCGAGCTGAGGACTGCGGGTCGGATCCTTCCCGGGGCCGGCGAGCATCGTGTACCCGTCGCCGCCGCCGAGCAGAAATTCCGACAGCGCCATCCGGAAGCGCTTGTTCACCCTGCCCGGCTTCTCGACCAGCTCGCCCTTGATCCTCAGCGAGGTGATGCGAGAGAGCGGGGGCCGGCTGCAGTCGACCACCAGCTGCACTTCCTTCGACACGTGCAGGAAGCTGCCCGCCGGAGAGATGATCGGCGCGGGCACCGCGAACAGCCGCTCGACCGAGTGCTCCATCACCGCCATCACCTCGTCCTCGGTGAGATCGACCGCGTTCACCAGGTTCTCGAACAGCAGGATCTCGTGCAGCACGCCGTTGGTCAGCCCGGTCGCGTTGGCCCGGACGATGTTCCGGGTGACGCCGCACAGGCCCTCGGCGCGCAGCGAGCCTCCGTTGAGGACTGCGAAGTCGACCGGCTTGGCGCTGGCGGCAAAGACGTCGACGAACGAGTCGGCGACCGCCTGCCCGAGGGCGTTGGGGGCGTGCCGGGCGTTCGGGCGATCGAGCCAGAGGTCGGCGCCCAGGGTGGCCACCTTCTCGCTCGGGTTGTCGACCAGCGCCTGGCACTGCTCGTTGTAGGCGACGCAGCCGCTCAGCGGGCAGAGGGCGAACGCGAGGAACCGTAGGGCGGAGCAACTCATTTTCAGAAGTCGACCTTCAGTGTAGCGAAGAGCAGCACCCCTTCGCGCGGAACCCCGGCAGTGACCCGATCCGGGCGCGGCACGTCGTCGGCGTAGTCGAAGTCGAAGACGTTCTGCCCGACGACGGCGAGCTCGAAGTGATCGAGGATCGGCTCGGTGCGCAGCGCCGCGCCGACCAGCACGTAGCCGGGCAGCCGATAGCGGCGGATCAGCTCGAGCGTCGACCGGCTG
>JAGSPQ010000043.1 GCA_018262385.1 Myxococcaceae bacterium
ACGAAGCTGCGCATTGCTCGTTTGAACCTGTCCCACATGTTCGGTGCTCTCCTGTGAGGGCGTCTTCTCTACGACACTCGACTCTATACAGTTTGTTTCACAGCCGCTTTCAAACTTGCCGAACCGCTACGTGCAGAAGGTGCGTTGATTACCCCGGAAGGCTTCAGGAATTTCCCCGGAACAGCGCGCGCCAGCTCTCGGTGCCGCCAAAGCGGAGCGCCTCGGAGGCAAAGGCGTTGGCGGCCAGCTTCAGCGCGCCGAGCGAGCAGGTAAGGATCGAGACCACCGTGATCGCGACGTGGAGCGGGTGGGCCGCCCCGAGCACCACCGCCTTCACCATCAGGGCGACGTTGAGCAGCGGCACCGCGGCGGTCAGGGCGTTGAGCTCGACCCCGGGCATCAGCGCCAGCATCCCGGGGAGGATCCCCACCATCGTCACCGGGGTCAGCAGCGACTGGGCTTCCTTGAAGTTGCGGGCCAGCGAGGCAATCGCCAGCGTCACCCCGGAGACCATGAAGGCGGCGGGGATCAGGCAGGCGAGCATCGTCAGCACCTGGCCGAAGCTGAAGTGGAGGCTGGTGGTCAGCCCGCCGTCGAGCTTGAGGCCAAAGGCGAAGGTGCCGGCCATCGCCGCGAGGTTGGCGCAGGTGGCGAGCGAGGCGATCACCGCGACGGTGAGGTACTTGGCGGCCATCACCTCGATCGGGCGGACGGGAGCGACGAGCAGCGTCTCGAGCGTGCCCCGCTCTTTCTCGCCGGCGGTGACGTCGATCGCCGGGTAGAGCGCGCCCATGAACAGCATCATCACCAGGATGATCGGCAGCATCCGCGAGGCGATCAGCGGGCCGAGATCCTTCTGGAAGTCGATGTCGAGCGGCTCGATCCGCACCGGGTCGGCGAACTGCTCGGGCAGCGCGGCGGCCACCAGCCGGACCTTGAGCGCGTTCTTCGCCTCGGCCTCCAGCACCTTGCGGATCCGCTCCAGCGCCTCCATCGAGCGGTCGTGGCGCTTGGTGTAGAGCACGGTGACCTCGGCCTGCTCGCCGAGCTTGACCCCGTCGAACGAGCCGCGCGGCGCGTCGACCACCGCCCAGACCTGCTTGTCCTTGAGCGCGTTCTCGCCTTCGGCCCGGCTCATCCGCTTCCAGGTGGTGTGAGCCGGGGTCGGCTGCGAGCGGAGGAACTGCTCGGCGTCGTCGGACGCGACGGCGATCGTCAGCTCTTCGGTCGCCAGCCGCGCCTTGCCGGCCGCCATCACCGTGCCGACCAGCAGCATCGTGCCCGGGTAGAGCAGCGCCGGCAGCAGCAGCATCATCGCCAGGGTGCGCCGATCGCGCAGGCTGTCGGTGAGCTCCTTGCGCAGCAGCGGCAGCAGCACCTTCATGTGGGCCTCGGGGCCGCGGCGAGCTCTTCCCGCGCGAAGTGGAGGAAGGCCCCGGTGAGGGTCGGCTGCCCGCTCGCCTGCCGCAGCTGGGCGGCGGTCCCCTCGGTCACCACCTTGCCGGCGCGGAGGAAGGCGAGCCGATCGCAGAGGAACTCGGCCTCCTCCATCCGGTGGGTGGAGAACAGCACCGCCTTCTTCCGGTTCCGCGCGCTGCGGACCAGGTCGAGGATCGCGCTCGAAGCGACCGGGTCGAGCGCGGCGGTCGGCTCGTCGAGCACGTAGACCTCCGGATCGTGCACCACCGCGCGGGCGATCGACGCCCGCTGCTTCTGCCCGCTCGAGAGGGTGCCGCAGCGGCGGTCGACGAAGGCGGCCAGATCCAGCTCGCGGATCATCGCCTCGATTCGCAGCCCCAGCTGCTCCTTCGTCAGGCCGTAGAGCTGGCCGAAGATCGAGAGGATCTCCCGCACCGTCAGCCGGTCGTAGAGCCCGGTGCTGGCGGTGAGGAAGCCCAGGTGGCGCCGCGCGCGCAGCGGCTCCTGGCTGACGTCGACCCCGCACAGCCGGGCCGAGCCCGCGCTGGGGGTGATCAAGCCGGCGAGCATTCGCAGGGTGGTGGTCTTCCCCGCCCCGTTGGGGCCCAGCAGCCCCACCACCTCGCCGGCCTCCACCCGCACCGACACTGCGTCGACGACGCAGGTCGCGCCGAAGTGCTTCGTCAGCGACTGGATCTCGACCGCGGCCACAGGCGCGCGACTATCTCACGCAGCGCAGGCCACGCTTGGGGCTACTTCGGCTTGTCGGGGAGGATCGGTTCCGGGCGGTGCGCGGGCAGCTTGATCCCCATCGCGGCCGAGCCGAACGCCACGTCGGGCCAGACGTCGCGCGCGATGTTGTAGGTCAGGGTGTAGTCGCCCTCGGGGACCCGCAGCCGGTAGTTGGGCGCGCCGCCATTGAAGCCCCACTCGAACTCGCGGCCGTCCTGCTGGCGGGTCATCGACAGGCCGGTCTCGTCGAGCGGCGTGGTGTCGGGCACCACCTGGCCGCCGACCCGCATCGGGCCCTCGACCAGCACGGTGTCGTAGTAGAGGTCGAGCTCCTGGTTGTTCTCCAGCTCGAGCGCCGAGATCATCCGCTGCCGGCCGGTGGCGTACTCGGGGAAGGTCTTGCGGTCGATGTAGAAGACCACCTCGTAGCGGCCCTTGGGCACCCGCACCTGGAACTGGCCGTCTTCGGCGCAGGTGATCTTCTTCGAGTAGAAGCCCTCGGGCCCGCGGAAGACCAGCTCCCCGGCCGGAAACCCCGCGGGGGGCGGCTTGCCGTCGATGTAGAGGTGGCCCTGGTAGAGCGAGGTGTCGATCTCGATCGGGAGGATCGCGTTGTCGGCTTTCACCTCGAAGTGCTTGTCGACCAGGAACCAGCCCTCGACCAGGTCGGGGGCGAAGTTGGAGTCGATGAACAGCATCACGTAGTAGAGGCCGGGGAAGACGTGCAGCTCGAAGGTGGCGGTGTCGAGGAGGAGCTCGAAGTACAGCAGGCTCCACGGCTCGACCGCGCCCGAGAAGCCGTACCAGTACATCGTGTAGTTGTAGGCAGGGCTGGGCTTGACCGGCACCCCGTCGATCACGATCCCGCCCTCGACGATGTGGGTCTTGAGCGAGACGTTGATCGTCTTGTTGCCCGCGCTGAGGTCGACCGACTGCGCGACCTGCTTGTTGTAGATGATCGACGGCAGGTGGCGGTCGGGGGCCGACTCGAACCGGAGGTTGACCGAGTACTTCCCGGCCGGAACCAGGCTGTGGAAGTCGGCGACCGCGCCGTCGTGGTGGGTGCGCACCGTCGGCTCGGTCGCGCCGGTGGTGGTGAAGTCGAGCTGGTAGTCGTCTCCCACCCGGCGATCCGGAATCGGCTTCCCGTCGATCCGCAGCTCGCCCTCCAGCTCGTGGGCGTCGAGGTTGATGTCGAACAGCGTCGGCCCGGTGTGCTGAATCGAGTTGGTGAGCGGGAAGCTGAGCAGCTCGGTGCCGCCCAGCGCAGTGGGGGGAGTCGACAGGTAGAGCGCGAACGCGCCCTCGAGCAGCGAGACCTCGTACCCGCCGCCCACGCTGGAGACCGAGACCGACTGGGAGGCCGGCAGCCCGGTGGCGGTGAACCCGATGTCGGGGGGGAAGGTCTGGGAGGTGAACGGCAGCGTCGCGTAGCTGACGCCGCCCCGCATCAGGTGCGACTTCACCGCCAGCTCGCGCTGCACGTCCTTGGTGAGGTCGATCGTCCCGAACTCCTCGTGGCCCAGGTGGGTGGCGAAGATGCCCGACGGGTGGTACCGCAGCATGTCGTAGCGGCCCCGCATCACCCGGGTGTCGAGGCGGCCGAAGCTGTCCGGGGCGCGCTCGTACTCGGACTTGTACCCGCCGGACTCGAACCGCAGGTTGACCAGCCCGGAGGCGGGTGCGTCGTTGAGGCGGGTGGTCGCGCTCAGCTTGCGCAGCGCGACGCACAGCCCGAACTGCACCGAGGGCTCGAGGCCCCCGTCTTCCAGCGTCCCGGCGTCGGGGTCGAACGAGGCGCCGAAGCTCTCGGGCGGGCAGGCTTCGGCGGCGGTGGAGTTTGGGTAGACCAGGCCGGCGTCGGGCAGCATCGGCTTCGGACCGGCGTCGGGCAGCAGCACCGGCTTGTTCGGCTGACCCGCGTCGACAGCTCCCGCATCGGGGGCCTGCAGCGCCGGCTGCTGGCAGGCGACCAACAGCGTCGCGGAGATCAGGGCGCTGAGGAGAGGTCGCAAGGGGTGCACCGGGGGCGGCAGCCGAATGGCGGAAGGGGGTTAGCGCAACGACTGGCGGCGCTCAATAGCAGGGGGGATGCCACCCCACAACGTGTGGAGACCACTCACGTTTCAGGGTGACTGCCAGCGGCCTGTCAGGCGGCTACCGCTCGGAGAAGACGACCTGCCGGCTGGATCCGACGCCGTCGGAGAGGCTGATCTCGAACCGGCCGCCGGTCAGCCCATCGGTGGCGATCCGCATGTCACCACCGGTCAGCCACAGCCCGAGGGTGGTGCGCTCGCCGTCGTCGGCCAGGTGGGCGATCTCGGCGGAGTGAAACTGCTGCGGATCCCAGGTGAGCCGGACCGCGTCGGGCCCCGCCAGCCGCAGGCTCGGCGCAGGGGCGAGGGCGTCGGCTCCGAGGTTGAGCGCCCGCTGGAGCGTCTTCGAGCCGAGCAGCACCTCGACCGCGGCGAGCGGGCCGGGATCGGGGAGGTTGAGGGTGAAGTGGAGCTCGCGGTCGTCGGCGTCGGCGATCTCGTCCGGAGTGAAGGGGTACACCTTCTGCTGGCCGTCGAGGGTGACCAGCCGCACCGCCCACGCGCCGTCGAGGCGGGTGGAGGGGGCGTCGATCATCCGGTGCACCGGCCGCAGGCTGACCTCGGAGCCGTTGCGAATCGTGCCGGCGACCAGCACCACCGGCGCGTACATCGCCGGGCCGCCTCCGGGGATGAACGCCTGGGTCTCGAGCCGGGTCTGCACCGCCTTGTAGCTGTAGTCGCTGACCCAGGCCGGGTTGCAGTAGCTCATCAGGTCCGCATAGGTCGCCGGGTTGAGCAGCATCTTGTTGACGGCGTTGTAGCCCCAGCTGCCGATCTTCCCGCCGGCGTAGGGGTAGCTGGGGTCCGCTCCGGCGACGCCGCCGCACGGCGCGTGGTTGCGCCCGAGGTTGTGCCCCAGCTCGTGCGCCGCGGTGTCGTCCGAGTCGTCGCGCCCGGTCGCCGCTTCCTGCCCGACGTAGCCGATGCCGGCGATCCCCGAGCCGTACCCGACCTTCACCCAGCCGTAGTAGTTGCGGTTGCTGCCGTCGGACTGCCGGACCCCGGCGATGTTCTGCAGCAGGTTGCCCCAGGCCGAGGTGTCGCCGCCCGCCAGCGTCCCGTTGAAGGTGTACGGCGCGCGGATGGTGTTGGCGATCGACTTCACCGGCCACATCGCGGTCATGATCGGCTGGATGTCGACCACCGCGCCGGTGGTGCCCTGGTGCACGACCGGCACCGAGGTGAGCTGGAGGATGTTGCCCTTCCCCACCACCGGGCGGGCAACGAGCGCGTTGTTCACCTCGTCGGTCTCGGCGATCACGTCGAGCGGATCGACCTTCAGCCGCACCTCGAGGCCGACCTCGACCCAGGCGGCGGGCACGGTCGCGGTCCACTGCTGCTTCAAGTCCGCCGGCACCAGCGCCGCCGGAGGGCTCGCCGGCCCGACCAGCGCCAGCTTGCCGAGCGAGGCGCCGCCCGCCGCGAAGCCCTCGGCGTCGACCACCACGTTCTGCAGCCCTGCCTTGTCGCCCAGCACGTGGACCCGCAGCAGCGCGCTCTTGCCCTGCACCAGCCGCAGGCTCTCGAGCACCACCGACTGGCCCCACTCGACCTTCGCGATCCGCACGTCGCCCACCGGCGCGCGCGCGGTGAGGACGATCACCGACTGGGCGGCCAGCCCCTTCGCATCCCGCACCACGAAGAGCACTTCCGCGCTGCCCGCGGTCGAGAGGGTGTGGGCGCGCGAAGCGGTGGCGCAGTCGAGCAGCGGGTACTCGACGGTGCCGTCGTTGCCGACGTCGATCGAGCAGGTGAGCGCGTCGCTCTCGGGATCCGACACCGCCCAGGTGAAGGTGGTGTTGAGCGGCACCGCGCCCGAGGCCGGGGTGGCGACGAACGAGCCGATCACCGGAGGGAGGTTCGGCCGCTCGGAGACGGTGATTGTCTTGAGCTCCTGGGCGACCGCGCCCAGCTCGTCGCGGGCGATCAGGGTGATCACGAAGGTGCCGGCGGTGTCGAAGCTCGCCGGCGGCACCGCGCTGGAGCAGTCGGCGGCGTCCAGCAGCGGCGCCCGGCCGTCGTTGACGCTCAGGGTGCACGTGACGCTCTTGCCCTGCGAGTGGGTGACGCTGAAGGTGCACGCGCTGGTGAGCGACGCCGGGCCGCGCTCCGGCGTGCAGGTGAAGGCCGAGATCGCCGGCGCGCCGGACGGGGAAGGCGGCGGGGGCGGCAGCTCGGCCGCCTTCGTGCCCAGCTCGCTGGCGGTGCCCTCGCAGCCGGACAGCGCCAGCACCAGCGCGCCGAGGCAGATCCGGGGAAGGAAGGAGGAGGGCATGGGGTGGTCCTGTGCAAGGCCACGACCGGATCCCAACTGCCCTTAATCACTCAGGTACTGCGGTGTGTGCTGGAGTGCGGATGCACCGGAAATGGTGCGCTTGAAGGGGCAGCTGATCACCGCTGTGGGCACCCTAAAACCGAACCGATCCGCTGAGCATTCCGCCGCCGCTGAGCGGCATCGCGCTGAAGGCCCACTGCCCGGCCTTCTCGGTGGGGGTCAGCTCGGCGCGCCGCCCGCCGCCAGTGCCGAAGTAGAGGATCGCCACCCCCACCACCAGGGGGATGATCCCCGGCGCGGCCAGCACCCAGCCGACGGTGGTGGTGGTGTTGTTGAAGCAGGTGGTGCCTTCCCGGCAGACGTAGAGGACGGCGAACCCCGCTCCGCCGAGCACCAGGCCGGCGCCGGTCAACCCCAGCCCGAGCAGCACCAGGCTGCCGCTGGTGGCGGCGCGAATCGGAGCCGCCGGCGAGGGCGGCAGCGGCACCGGAGGCCGGGGCACCGGAGCCGAGCCGTGGTAGCTGGCCAGCTCGATCAGGTGGATCTTCGAGGGCTGGGCCCCGCGGCTCTCGAAAGAAGCCGCCCGCGCCGCCCCGCTCACGCACACCATCAGCACGACGACCTGTGCCAACCGCATGGTCACCCCTTGTTCAGGAAATCAGCTCGGCCAATCTCGACGCGTGCCGTTCGGCGGCGGCGAGCACCTGCCCTTCATTCAACGTCGTCAGCTCGCGATTCTTCATTACCAGCCGCCCGTCGATCATCACGTCGGTGACGTCGCTGGACCGGCCGGCAAAGACCAGCTGGGAGACCAGGTCCTCGCCTTTGGGGGTGGCATGGGCACCCACCAGGTCGATCAGGCTGAGGTCGGCGCGCTTGCCGACCTCGATCGAGCCGACCTCCTGCTCCATCCCAATCGCGCGCGCGCCGCCGAGGGTCGCCATCTCGAGCACCTGGAGGGCGGTGACGGCGGTCGGCCCCGAGCGCGGCTTGTGGATCAGCGCCGCGAGCCGCATCTCGACGAACATGTCGAGGTTGTTGTTGCAGGGGGCCCCATCCGACCCCAGCGACAGCGACATCTTCTCGGCGAGCATCTCGGGAATCTTGGCGTAGCCGGAGGCGAGCTTCAAATTACTCGCCGGGCAATGGCACACGCAGGTGCGCGACTCGCGAATCAGCCGATGCTCGTTGGCGGTCAGCCACACGCAGTGGGCGAGCGTGGTGTGCGGGCCGAGCATCCCGAGCGAGTCGAAGTAGGCGACGTTGTCCATCCCGGTCTTCTCGCGGACCACGTCGCACTCGGTCGGGTTCTCCGAGGCGTGGGTGTGAATCCGGACGCCGTGCTTCTTCGCCAGCTCACCGACCTGGCGCATCAGCCCCTCGGTGCACGAGAGGACGAAGCGGGGCGCGAAGGCGTAGCGCAGCCGATCGCCTTCCTGGCCGTGCCACCGCTCGAGCAGCCCCAGGCTCTCGGCGATCGAGGCCTCGGTCGACTCGCGCAGGCCCGCCGGCAACCCCTGCCCGTGATCCATCATCGCCTTGCCGCCGGTGATCCGGATCCCGCAGTCGCGCGCGGACTCGAAGACCTGGTCGTAGTGACGCACGCTGCCCATGTCGAGCAGGCCGGTGGCGCCCGACTTGATCAGCTCGAGGAAGGTCAGATCGGCCGAGGCCCGCATCGACTCGGCGTCGTGCGCCGCTTCGAACGGCCAGATCCGCTCGCGGAGCCAGTCGAGCAGCTCGAGCCCGTCGGCGCGGTTTCGGCACAGCGTCTGGCAGGCGTGGAGGTGGCCGTGAATGAAGCCGGGGACCACCACCCGGCCGCGGGCGTCGATCGATTGACGCACCCCGTTCTTCCCGCCACGCGTGGGCGGGCCGACTTTGACGATGCGCCGATCGGAGATCACGATCTCGGCTTCGCGCAGCACCTCGCGCTCGGCGTTCATCGTGACCACGGTCGCGTTCGAGATGACGAAGTCCACGGCCCTTGAGCGCGGACTTGTACCACTGTTATCCGTGCGCGCCATGCGCCGACTCTCGACTCTCGTGCTGTTGGCCGTGGCCTGTGCCCCCGAAATCCCGCAGGACCCCGTGCCAACCCGGGTGGTTGCGCTGTTCGACCCCGCGGCGGAGCCCCCGGTGGTGCCCCTGCCCAATGACCTGGCCCGGGACCCTGCGACAGGGCTGTTGCAGGTGCCGGACGCCCCCGATGCCAGCCCGGCCCAGAAGGACTTCAACGCCTGGCTGCGCACCCTCGACGGGTTTCCCAGCGCCACCCAGGCGACGATCCGCTTCAGCGGCGGGCTGGATCCGGCGAGCGTGAAGCCCGAGGCGGTGCGGGTGGTGGACGTCAGCGATCCGGCGGCGCCGCTCGAGGTGCCGAACGTCTCGGTGAGCGCCGCGGCCGACCACCGGCAGCTGACGATCGGCGCGCAGCTGCAGCGGGGCCGCCGCTACCTCGTCGCGGTGCTCGGCACCGAGGCCGGGGGCCTGAAGGGCCAGAGCGGGGAAGAGGTGATCGGCTCTCCTGCGCTGGTGCTGGTGCGGGCGAGGAAGAGCCTGGTCAGCTGCGTCGACTTGACCGCCGCCAGCTGCGCCAGCACCACCTCGCTGCTCGACAGCCCGGGCAAGGCGATCACCCTCGAGCGCGCGCGGCTCGACCTGCAGAGCGGGCTGGTCTTCCTCGAGGGCAAGGGCCTGCCGCGCGAGCAGCTGGCCGCCGCGTGGAGCTTCACCACCGCCTCGCACGCCCTGGCGACCTTCGACCCGGCCAGCGGGGGAGTCCCCTTCCCCAACGAGCTGCTGATGGAGGCGGGCAAGGTGAAGCTGCCCGTCGACCCGAAGGATGACGCGTTCACCGCGGGGCTGAAGCTGCAGTTCAACACCCTCGATGGGTTCTCGACCTCGGCCTCGCTGACCACCGAGTCGTCACAGACGCTGGGCGCGGCCGACGTCCGGCTCGACGCCGACTCGCTGGCGCCATCGCAGTTCCGGTTCGTCAACCTCGAGAACCCGGCCGAGCCGGTGCCGTTCAGCTTGAGCTGCCGCGGGTGCGGGAAGGCCGCGGTGGCCCCGGGCGCAGAGCCAGACCAGGTGGTGCTGACGCCGGGCAAGCCGCTGCGCTCGCACACCCGGTACGGAGTGTTCTGGCTGAAGGGCGCCCGCTCGCTCGACGGGAAGCCGCTCAACGCCAACCCCCTGTTCACCCTCGCGCGCGGGAAGAACCCGCTGCTCGTCGACAACCGCTCGACGGTCGACTCGGTCGAGGACCTGACCGCCAGCCAGCTCGAGAGCCTGCGGCTGAAGCTTCAGCCGGCGATGGTGGCGGCCGACGCGCTCGGCATTG
>JAGSPQ010000618.1 GCA_018262385.1 Myxococcaceae bacterium
TGGGTCATGGAAGTTTGGCTCAAGGGGCGAGGGCGTCGAGCACAGCGTCGTGGAAGCGGGGTCGAAAGTCTCGGATCGCGAGGTTGGCGCGCCCGAGGGCGACCCGGTTGGTGCACAGGGCGACCACCAGCTGGCGATCGAGATCGATCCACAGGCTGGTGCCGGTGAAGCCGAGGTGGCCGATCGCTCCGCAGGGGCCGCTGCGGCCGAAGCGCGGGCCACACGAAGCGCCCAGGTCCGAAGGAGTGTCGAAGCCGAGCGCACGGGTGCTGCCGGGGGTGGTGGCGTCCTTCGCCCAGGGGGTGGGTGGCGCGAGCTTCTCGGCGAGCACCGCCTGCCCGAAGCGCGCCACGTCGAGCGCGGTGCCGAACAGGCCGGCGTGGCCCGAGACGCCGTCCAGGCACCAGGCGTTGTCGTCGTCGACCTCTCCCGGGCGGGTGGGCCGGGCGGGGACGCTCCACAGCCCTTCCTGCCCCGGAGCGGGCTCGCGGGGGCGGCTGTTTCCGGTGGGAGCCAGCGAGGCCGGCAGCGGCAGGGCGGTGGAGCAGCGCCGGTAGCGCGCGCTCAGGCCCAGCGGCCCGGCGATCCGATCGGCGAACAGCGCGTCGAGCGGGGCACCTCCCGCGGTGGCGAGCGCTTCGCCGAGGAGGATGAAGCCGAGATCGCTGTAGACGCTGGCCTCGCCGGCGGGGCGGGTGGGCGCGGTGGCCAGCACCTGCTCGAGCACCCGCTCGCGAGCGGCCGCGCGCAGCTTCGGGGGGCAGTCGTCGTCGAACAGCTGCGGGATCTCGGCCATCGCCTGGGCGAAGAAGGGAAGAAAGGCGGGCAGGCCCGAGCGGTGAAACAGCAGATCCGCGAGGGTGGCGTCCCCTGCCCTCGCGGTCGGCAGCCAGCGCGCGAGGCGTGCTTGAAGATCCACCTGGAGCTCGAGCGCGAGGGCGGTGGTCGCCATCACCTTGGTGAGGGAGGCGAGATCGAACACCGTCTCGGCGGGAGTGTTTCCTCCCTCCCACACCTGGTGCCCCCGAACAAAGACGCAGCCGCGCGCGAGCGGGAAGACACCCGCGCGCTCGCCTTCCTCGATCAGGGCGTCGAGCTTTCCCATCAGCCGACCAGCGCTTCGAGGAACTCGAGCCGCCCCGCGGTGGCGTCGAGCCGGACGCGGGCGCCGAGCGGCACGGGCAGGTTGACGGTGCCGTGACCGATCGCGAACCCGGCCGCGCAGGGCAGCCCGGTCTGCTGGGCGAGCGAGCGCAGCACCTCGGCGCTGCCGTAGTCGGCCTCCCGCTCTTCGCAGCCGGTGAAGTCGCCCAGCACGATCCCGGCGAGGCCCTCGAACACTCCGGCCAGCGCGAGGTGGGTCCACATCCGATCGAGGCGGTACGGCCGCTCGCCGACGTCTTCGAGCAGCAGCACCGCTCCGCGGGTGGGGGGCATGAAGCGGGTGCCGAGCAGCCGGGTGAGGACGGAGAGGTTGCCGCCGAGCAGCGGGCCCTCCGCCACTCCGGGGACCACCGTTCGCGCATTCAGGAGCGGCGCGGCAGGCGCGGTCGACTCGAGCAGCCCGAACAGCCGATCGACGGCGCCGGGGGGCTGCCGGCCGAGCTGGGTGAGGACGGGGCCGTGGAGGCTGCGAACTCCGTGGGCCTGCAGCGCGCCGTGCACCGCGGTGACGTCGGAGAAGCCGACGAAGAGGCGGGGAGCGCCGAGCTTCAGCCCGGCGAGCAGGCGCATCGAGCCGTAGCCGCCGCGGGCGGTGAAGACGGCTTTCAGCTCGGGGTCGGCGAAGGCCTGGTTGAGCTCGGCGGCGCGGCGGGCGTCGTCTCCGGCGAGGTAGCGGTGGCGGGTGAAGAGGCCGTCGGTGAAGCGGGCGGTGTAGCGGCGCTGGACCAGGGCCAGGCCGGCCTCGAAGGCCTCGCGATCGAAGGGGCCAGAGGGAGCGACGATCGCGACGGGATCGCCAGAGCGCAGCGCAGGGGGGGCGACGAAGGGCACCGGCGCGTTTTAGCAGTAGTGTCGACGGACGATGAGCATCGCAGCAGCGAAGGTGAACCCGGTTCGACAGCGCTTCCCGGTGCCGTGGGGGCTGTTCATCGCGCTGGGCGTCTATTCCCTGATGGTGGCGTTCTACGTCTACAGCACCTACTGGAGCTCGCCGGGCTACCAGGCCGCGCGGCACTGGAATGACGCTCAGGAACTGCTCGGGGTGGACGAAGGGCGCAGCTGCTCGCGGGCGAACCTCGAGGCGGCGTTCGTTCACATGCTGGAGGTGGGCCGGCTGGTCCCTGAGGAGAAGTGGATTCACGAGCGGATCGAAGCGGTGCGTTGGCGCTTCGACGAGCGGAAGTTCAAGTTGGACGAAGACCTGAAGATGCGGGCCGAGGCGGTGTCGGGGCTGCACGAGCGGATCCGCCAGAGCCGGCAGTCGTTCCTGGTGGTGGGCGTGCGCGATCGCGGCTGGGCGCCGGAGCAGGTGCTGCAGGGCCCTTCGAAGGCGGTGGTCTGGGCGCTGCCGGGCGGAGTCGTGATCTGTCTGCTCTGGGCGTGGTGGCGGTTCGGGCCGAACCGGATCAAGGCGCAGGAGCACGAGGCCGAGCTGGTGAAGCAGGAGGCCGAGGTGAAAGAGCTGGGGGCGTTTCGCAATCGCCCACCCCCGACGGCGAAGCCAAAGCCTAGAGGTGGACCGAGAGGCCCGCGTTGAACCCGAACCTCGGCTGGAGAATGAAGACAGTTGTCTTCTAAGTTCTGGAGGCGATCGTTCTATTTCTTCAAGGTATGGACCGAGGCGAAGAAGGCGTCGGTACCGTGGCGATGGGGCCAGGTGCGCAGAAAGCCCTCGGGGTCGAGCAGCAGGGGATCGAGCGGGAGCCGGACGCGCTCGAGCTCGGGATGGGCGCGCTCGAAGTCGCGGACGACCTGGTCGTTCTCTTCCGGGCGGAAGGTGCAGGTCGCGTAGACGAGCCGCCCGCCGGGGGCGAGGTGACGGGCAGCGGTCTCGAGCAGCGCGCGCTGGAGGGCAGGAATCGGCGCGAAGCCGGCAGGATCGAGGCGCCACCGCAGATCGGGCCCTCGCCGGAGCGCGCCGAGCTCCGAGCAGGGGGCATCGACGAGGACGCGGGCGGCGCGAAGGTCCTCCGGCACCGTCCTGCCGTGGATGCGGACGCAGGTGGCGCCGGCGCGGGTGGCGCGGGTGCGCAGGCGCTCGAGGCGGGCGAGGTCGACGTCGACGGCGTGGACCCGGCCCTGGTTCTTCAGCTGGGAGGCGAGCTGAAGAGTCTTGCCGCCGGCGCCGGCGCAGAGGTCGAGGACGTCTTCTCCGGGCTGGGCATCGACGAGCTCACCGAGCAGCTGGCTGCCTTCGTCCTGCACTTCGAAGAGCGCCTCGCTCCAGGCTTGAAGGCCGTAGAGGTTGGGGCGCGGCGAGGTGATGACGAGGCAGTCTCGCGCGAAGCGCCCGGGGACGGTCTGAACGCCCTCGGCGGCGAGCCGCTGGGCGAGCGCGTCGCGGGTGAGGCGGGGGGTGTTGGCCCGCAGGCAGACCGGGCCCGGGAGGTTGAGCGCATCGGCGAGCGCGTCGGCGTCGGCGCCCACCGCCTGCTGGATGGTCCGGGCGAGCCAGTCGGGCAGCGAGTAGCGATCGGCGAACGCCTCGGGCTCGGGGTGGCCGTCGATCAACCGGCGGAGCAGCTCGAGTCCGGCTCCGCTGCCGAGGCGCCGGCGCCAGAGGCCGACCCCGAAGACCGCCTCGGCGAGCGCGGTGCGTTGCTCGGCGGTGGCTTGCCGAGGGCGCGGCGCAGGTTGGCGCGGGCGGCGGCGTCGAGCCGGGCGTGGAAGAAGTCGCTGAGGAAGATCCGGGGCGCGGCGAGCAGGCGGGTGAGAAACCGCCGGCGGCCGAGCGAGTAGAGGATTGCGGGCACCTGCGCGTACTCCTCGCGGATGGCGGCGTCGTAGCGGTCGAACACCTCGGGCGCGGCGCCGAGGATCGCCATGTCGCAGTCGAGGAAGAGCGCGGCCTCGGGGTCGACGTCGGCGGGGGTCAGCGCGCCGTGGCGGGCAGTGAGCAGAATCAGCTGGGAAATCCG
>JAGSPQ010000619.1 GCA_018262385.1 Myxococcaceae bacterium
CGGTGCAACGAACCGCGTGCTCGACAACCTCGACCCGTACGTTCCGCGCGACCTACGACGGCTGGACCCGATTTGAGCGGCCCAGGGTCGGCTAACCCTTGAGCTGCCGCCAGCCCTCGCGCAGGTACGCGGCGGTGCCAAGGATCATGATCGCCACCACCACCGCCGAGCCCACCAGAATCGGCAGCTCGGGAGCCCGCGCGGTCGCGGCGAGCACCAGCGCGAAGAGCAGCAGGCTGGCCGCCTTGCCGTGCCAGCGGTGCTCGACCTCCACCGCGCCGCGGCGCCGCCAGACGGTGACCCAGCCGGTGCTCAGCAGCAGATCGCGCAGCAGCAGCGCGCCCCACAGCCACACTGGCAGCGGCGTGAAGACCGGCCAGGCAAACCAGGCCAGCCAGGTCACCATCGTAACCTGCGCCAGCTTGTCGGCCACCGCGTCGAGCGTGGCGCCGAGGTTGGAGGTCAGCTGGAAGTGCCGGGCGATCGTCCCGTCGATCACGTCCGAGGCGCCGAGCAGGATCAGCACCAGCATCACCGGCAGCACGTCGACCTCGCGGCCGGCCATCGTGCGGGCGCGCGCATCGAAGGCGAGCCCGACCCACAGCGGCACCAGCGCGATCCGGAGCATCGAGATTGCGTTCGGCAGCCAGCGGGGCACCACCGGCCCCGCCTCGCCGCTCGGCCAACCCGGTGCTGAGCCTGCGCGTCCGGCCATGGTTCACAACCCGAAGGGATAGGTGTCGGGCAGCTCGTTGGGTGGCCGCGCGCCGGCTCGGCGCTCACCCAGCGGGTGGAGCGCGTGGGTCTCGTCGAACCAGAAGTACTCGTCGAACTGCAGCGGCAGCACCGCGTCGAAGTAGTGGCTGCCGCGCTCGGTCTGGGGCCGGTAGATCACGCCGATCGCCCGCTCGAGGTGCGAGTTCATCAGCTCGTCCCGCAGCGCGGCGCGCGAGGGCGACCGGAGGTTCAAGGTGAACGCGCTCACTCCCGAGTCGTGCATGATCCGCTCGTAGCTGAGGGCGTTCGAGGGGCGGACCGCCATCCGCTCCATCGGCCCGTCCCAGTCCGAGGCGGCGATCACCGTGCCGTGGTCGGTGCCCTGGCCGATCAGGTACGCCCGATCGCCGAACTCGGTGCGGCACAGCTGGCCGACGTTGTACTCGCCCCGCAGCGCCATCTCGGTCGCCTCGGAGGCGCCGACGTGCGAGTTGTGCTCCCAGATGATTCCCTTCGAGCCCGGCCCGTAGAAGCCGAGCAGCGAGCGGAGCGTCTCGAACATGTGCGAGTCGCGCAGGTTCCACGACGCCGCCGAGCCGTAATACATCTCGCGGTAGTACCGCTCGGCGTTCGCGACCACGCGCGCGTTCTGGGCCGCGTCGAAGAACCCCGCCCCGTCCTTCTGCACGTACTCCAGCCGGCCCTTGAGCAGATCGTTGAGCATCGCCACCGCGGCGACCTCTGAGCTCTTGTACTGGCCGACCAGCACCGCCCGACCGTAGGCGCCCGGGTCCTTCTGCCACGGGGTCAGCGCGGCGTACCGCTGGCGCGCCACCGCCGCCGCCTTGGGATCGACGCGATCGAGGTAGTGGAGCACCGCGTCGATCGAGGTGAACAGGCTGTAGAGATCGAGCCCGTGGAAGCCGACCTTCGGCTCGGTGCGGCCCTCGTTGTGGGCCTTGAGCCAATCGATGAACTGGTGCACCTCTTCGTTGCGCCACATCCAGGTGGGGAAGCGCTCGAAGGGGACGAACTGGTGGGCCGAGCGCCGCACGTCTCCGCACACGTACTCGTTGACCCGGGCGGCATCGGGCCAGTCGGCCTCGACCGCGACGAAGCTGAAGCCGCGGTGGGTGATCAGCTCGCGGGTGAGCCGCGCCCGCATCCGGTAGAACTCGCTGGTGCCGTGGGTCGCCTCGCCGATCAGCACCACCCGCGCGTCGGCGATCCGATCGAGGATCCGATCCACCGAGCCGCTGTCGAGGCTGTCGATCCGCTCGGCGGCCTCGCGCACCAGCACCGCCGCGCTGCGATCGTCGCGGGCCCTCGCCCGGCCCGGCGCGGCGAAGCCCTGCTCGCCGATCAACGGCACGAACCGCACTTCGCTCAGCGGCTCGGACTCGTACTCGCTCTGGCTGCGCCGGGTGATCCGCATCAGCACCTGGGAGGACTCCTCCGCTCCGATCGGCATCACCATCCGGCCGCCGATCGCCAGCTGCATGAGCAGCGCGGGGGGCGCGCTCGGGCCACCGGCGCTGACCGCGATCGCGTCGTAGGGAGCGTGCTCGGCCCAGCCCAGCGACCCGTCGGCGCACTTCGCCTGCACGTTGTGGAAGCCCAGCCCGGCCAGCCGCCGCGAGGCGCTGGAGGCGAGCGCGGGGAGCCGCTCGACGGTGAACACCTCGCCCGCGATCCGCCCGAGGATCGCCGCCGCGTACCCGGACCCGGTGCCGATCTCGAGCACCTTCTCGCCCCCGCGCAGCTGCAGCGCCTCGACGGTGAGCGCGACGATGTACGGCTGGGAGATCGTCTGCCCTTCGGTCAGCGGCAGGGCGGTGTCCTGGTAGGCGAACTCCTCCATCTCGTCCGGCACGAAGGCCTCCCGCGGAACCGCGCGGAACGCCGCGAGCACCAGCGGGTCGAAGATGCCGCGGCGCTCGAGCTGCGCCTTGACCATCTGCAGCCGGGACTGTTCGAGATCAATCATGACGGCACTCCTCGTCTCAATGTGTAAACCCGGCGCCGGGCGCTGGCCGCTCCAGGTGGCGCACGCTCAGAGCTCCGGAGGCCGGACGATCAGCACCGGCCGCTGACTGGCCGCGAACACCCCCTGCGCGGTCGACCCCAACACCTTCGAGAGGCCGGGGTGGGCCCGCGCGCCGAGGCAGATCACCGCGCTGGTGAAGCGCTCGGCGGCGGCGACGATCGCGTTCGCCGGGTTGGAGTTCACCAGCACGTGGGCGTGGACCGTCAGGCCCCGGCGCTGGGCCTCGCGCGGCACCCGGGCCATCAGCCGTTCGACGATCGTCCGCTCGGCCTCGGCAGACAGCACGTGCGCCGAGACGTGCACCAGCTCGCCCACCCCACCCGGCTCGAGGATCCCCAGCCCCCAGGCCACCGCCCGATCGCCGGCCGGGGTGAAGTCGGTGGCGATCAGCACCCGGTTGACCCGCGCGAGGGTGGGCTCCAGCTCGGCCGCGCGGCGGGTGGCTGGCACACAGACCACCGACACCGGCGCCGACTGCAGGCACTGCTCGGAGACGCTCCACAGCTTGCCCAGCGCGCGGTGATGGTGGGTCCCGAGCACCAGCAGATCGACCTGCTGGTTGGCCGCCAGCGCGCTCAGGTGATCCGAGACCCGGCCGATTGCCGGCTTCATCAGCAGCCGGGCCTCGAGCGAGGCGGGCAGCTTGCCGACCAGCTCGCGGTGCAGCGCCGCGATCAGCTCGGGGTTCTCTTCGTCCCAGGCGTGGGGCAGCGGCAACCCGAACCGCTGGTACTCGACCGGCGGCCAGAAGATGTGGCCGCCCAGCACCTCGAGCTTCCCGTAGGCGCTCAGCGTCTCGACCCAGCGCGCGGCGATGTCGGTGCTGAGGGTCTGGTCGAGCCCGATCATCACCTTCAGCGGCCGCTGCCCCCGGGCCCAGGCGATGACCCGCTCGGGCTCGCGCACCACCCACAGCGGGGCCTCGAGGTGCTGGCCCAGCCGGATGACCGTCGAGGTGCCGAGGAGACCGGCCCCCTGGTGGGTGTCACCGACGATCACCAGCCCGATC
>JAGSPQ010000620.1 GCA_018262385.1 Myxococcaceae bacterium
GCTGGCGGTGCTGGCCCAGCGGCGCAAGCTGCGCTTCGTCGAGCTGAAGAGCGACTTCGTGGCGACCGTCTCGCACGAGCTGCGCACTCCGCTGGCCTCGATGCGGGTGATGGCCGAGACGCTCGAGCGCCGCCTCGAGGGGCACGCGGGGGCGAAGGACTATCCGGCGCGCATCGTCCGCGAGGTCGACGGGCTGTCGCTGCTGGTGGAGAACATCCTCAGCTTCAACCGCCTCGACAAAGGGCGGTGGCAGCGGCGCGACAGCGCGGTGGCGCTGGCGGACTTCGAGCCGGGCTTGCGGGAAGAGGCCGCCCGCTACCCGGGGGCGAAGGTCGAGCTCACCTTCCAGGGGTTCGAGGCGGTGGTGTTGCGGGCCGACCGCGAGCTGCTGCAGTTGCTGCTGCTCAACCTGCTGCGCAATGCCTGCAAGTACAACGCGAACGATCCGGTGCGGGTGGCGTTCGCCTGCGAGGGCACCGCGTCGAGCGTTCGACTGCCGAAGGCACCACCTTCGTGCTGAAGTTCCCTCCCGCATGAGTGCCATCCTGCTCGTCGAGGACGACGAGAACCTGCGGCTCACCCTCGCCGACAACCTCGAGGAGCAGGGCTACGCGGTGACCCAGGCGGCGACGGTGAAGGCCGGGTGGGAAGCGCTCGAGGCGGCCCGGTTCGAGGTGGTGGTGCTCGACCTGATGCTGCCCGACGGCGATGGCTACGCCCTGTGCCGCAGGCTGCGGGGGGCGGGGCACGGGTGCCGGGTGCTGATGCTCACCGCCCGCAGCCTGGAAGAAGACCTGGTGCGCGGGTTCGAGGCCGGCGCCGACGACTACCTCGCCAAGCCGTACCGCCTGCGCGAGCTGCTCGCCCGGGTCGCCGCGCTGGTGCGGCGCAAGCCCACCTTAGAGACCGGCCACCGGCTGGGCCGGTTCCGGATCGACGAGGACGCGCGAACGGTGACCGGCCCGGACGGCGCGGTGGAGCTGACCCGCAAGGAGTTCGATTTGCTCGTCTGCCTGCTCCGGGGCGGCGAGAAGGTCCTCAGCCGGGATGAGATCCTCGACGCGGTGTGGGGCGCCGACGTGGTGGTCGACACACACACAGTCGACAACTTCGTCAGCAGCCTGAAGAAGAAGCTCAAAGACGACTCCTTCGAGCTGAAGACCGTGCGGGGGGTGGGGTTTCGGCTGGTCCGGCAGTGAGGGGCCGGCCGCGTGGTACGCTCGCCCCCTCGAGGTGGCGCGATGAGGTTTGCCTTTCGCACCGCTGCACTGTTCACCGGCCTGGTCGTCTCAGCCTGTCAGTGCCAGCGGCCCTACAGCGGTGCAGGCCTGGCCGTCAAAATCGAAGTCGAGTCCTCGCTCACCGCCAGCTGCGTGGTGCTCGAGCTGCAGAAGACCGACGGCACGCTGCTCGAGAAGACCCAGCTCAAGCGCGTCGCCGCCAAGAACAGCTACCTCGTCGGCATCACCCAGGGGCTGTGGCCGACCGAGGTGAAGCTGCAGGCGCGCGCGATGAACGGCGCCAGCGGCTGCACCGCGCCGCTCACCCCGGTGTTCGACGCTCCGAGCCGGGCCGAGTCGTTCGCCACCGGCCAGGTGAAGCAGGTGACGCTGAGCCTGATCTGCTCTTCCGCGCCCGAGGCCTGCGACGACGGCCTCGACAACAACTGCAACGGGATCATCGACTGCGCCGACACCGGCTGTGACGCGAAGGCCTGCAGCGGCGGCGGCGTCTGCCAGAGCTCGGCCTGCGCCTGTGCGCCCGGAAAGAAGGCGTGCAGCAGCACCTGCATCCCCGACACCGACTGCTGCGCCGATGCCGAGTGCGCGACGGTGACCGGGCAGACCTGCCAGACCAACAAGTGCGCCTGCGCCACCGGGCAGAAGGTGTGCGGGGCCCAGTGCATCCCCGACGCCCAGTGCTGCACCAGCGCCGACTGCGCCGCTCCGATTGCGGGGCAGACCTGTCAGACCGGCGCCTGCGCGTGCCCGGCGGGGCAGAAGGTGTGCGGCAACAAGTGCATCCCCACCGCCAGCTGCTGCACCGACCCGGAGTGCGCGGCGGTGGTCCCCGGGCAGACCTGCCAGAGCGAGACCTGCGCCTGCCCGACCGGCGCGCGGGTCTGCGGCGGGGCCTGCGTGGTGGGCACCGGCTGCTGCGTGAGCTCCGACTGCGGCGCGGGCGGCACCTGCGCTCCGGCGACGGGCATCTGCACCTGCGGCGGGGGGACCAGGCTGTGCGGGGGCGTCTGTATCCCCAACGCCAACTGCTGCACCGCGGCCGACTGCACCGCGCCGGCTGCCTGCCAGAACGCGGCGGGCGCGCTGTGCAGCAGCGGCACCTGCACCTACCCCAGCGCGGCCACCGGCACCGCCTGCGGCTCCGCCGGCACCACCGCCTGCGACGCGGCCGATTCCTGCGATGGCGCGGGCAGCTGCGTGGCCCGGGTGAAAGCGGCCGCCACCGTCTGCCGCAATGCGGGCGCGGTGGCGCTGTGCGATCCGGCCGAGGTCTGCGATGGCGTCACCACCGGGTGCCCGACCAACTCCTTTGCTGCCACCGGAGCCGCCTGCGGCTCGGCCGACAGCACCGCGTGCAACGCGCCCGACACCTGCAACGGCGCCGGCGCGTGCGTGGATCGGGTCAAGGCCGCGGCGACGGGGTGCCGGGCGGCGGGCGCCAACCCGACCTGCGATCCCGCTGAGGTGTGCAATGGCACCGCCGCCACCTGTCCGGCCAACACCTTCCCCGGCAGTGGCACCTCCTGCGGCTCGGCCAGCACCACCGGCTGCGACGCCGCCGACTCCTGCGACGGAGCGGGGGCCTGCGCCAACCGGGTGAAGCCGGCGGCCGCCGTGTGCCGGGCGGCGGGCGCGGATCCAACCTGTGATCCAGCGGAGGTCTGCAACGGCACCGCCGCCACCTGCCCGGCGAACGCCTTCGCCGCCAACACCGTCGCCTGCGGCTCGTCGAGCACGCTCGAGTGCGATGCCGCGGACACCTGCAGCGGAGCGGGCGCCTGCGTCAGCCGGGTGAAAGCCGCGGCGACGGTGTGCCGCGCCGCCGGCGCCAACCCGACCTGCGATCCGGCCGAGGCGTGCAACGGCACCCTCGCCACCTGCCCCGCGAACGCCTTCGCGGCGGCCTCCGTCGCCTGCGGCTCGTCCAGCACCGTCGACTGCGACGCGGCGGACAGCTGCGACGGCAGCGGCGCGTGCATCGACCGGCTCAAGGCCGCGGGCTCCGTCTGCCGCGTCGCGGGCGGCAGCGCCACCTGCGATCCGGCGGAGAGCTGCACCGGCGCGAGCGCGACCTGCCCGGGCAACGCCTTCGCGCCCGATGGCACCTCCTGTGGCGGCATCAACATCTGCCAGTCGGGGGCGTGCGTGGTCTTCCAGTACACCCCGAGCAACTTCAACCCCACCGCGCTCACTCCGACGGGGAACGTGGTGCTCGGGTGCGGGATCTCGATCTTCAACTCGACCACCGAGACGTTCTCCAACTGGTGCGGGCAGACCCAGCCGGTGCCGGTGGTGAGGGCCCAGGCTGGCGCGGAGGACGTGTTGATCCTCCCGATGCTGAGCCTGACGGTGGCGTTGGGGAGCACGCTGCAGATCGTCGGCACCCGGGGGGTAATCCTCGCCGTCTACGGCAGCGCCACCTTCGCCGGCGCGGTGACCGCCGACGCGGTGGGCACCACGGCCGGGCCGGGCGGCTCGACCACCGCCTGTGGCACCAGCACCGGAAACCCCGGGACCCAGGTGGGGACCGCGGGCGGCGGGGCGGGCGGGGCAGGCTTCGGCACCGACGGGGAAGATGGCGCCGACTCCGCCAGCGGGGGCGCCAAGGGAGCGAAGGGAGTCGCGGGCGGAAACCCCACCGTGGTCGCGCTGCGCGGCGGCTGCGCGGGAGGGCAGGGTGGCACCGGGACCGCCGCGGGTGGCCTGGGTGGTGCGGGCGGTGGAGCGCTGCAGATCTCGGCGGCCGGAATCCTCACCATCGGTGGGCGGGTCTCGGCGGTGGGCGGCGGCGGACGCGGCGCGCCCAGCCGGGCGGGGGCAGGAGGCGGTGGCAGCGGAGGCGCGATTCTCCTCGAGGGAGACT
>JAGSPQ010000044.1 GCA_018262385.1 Myxococcaceae bacterium
CGCCGGGACCCGCTTCGAAGAGGTCGGGCCGGTGGCGGTCGCGCCGACCGAGACGCCGGCGAACACCGAGCTGACTTCCGGGACGTCGCTTGCCCGCTTCCAGTCGGCCATCCCCTGTTTCCACAGGTAGGTGCGCAGGGTCAGCTCGCCGGCCTTCACCTTTCCTTCGAGGCCCTTCATGTCGAACGGGCCCAGCTGCTTGCCCTTCACCATCGCGAACCACTGGGCGGTGACGTCCATCGCCGGCATCGCGCGGGTCCGCTCCTCTTCCCAGGGGCTGCTGCCGACGGCCGCGGGAGCGCCGCCCAGCTCGAGGCCGGCGGGGACGGGGGCGGGGCCCTGCACCGAGATCAGGTTCTGGCATTGCTTACAGCGGATCTTCACCGACTTGCCGCGAACCTTGTCGTCGGCAATCGAGTACCGCTTGTTGCACTTGTCGCAGGTGACGTTCACGCAGAGGTTTCCGGCCCTTCAAAGCTGAGACAGACGAACTAAGCAAAAGGTTACCGCGCCCGTCGTTGACTTGGAACGGACACGGCCATACACACCCCGCCCTTCAGAGACACCTCCGCCCACACGAAAGGAGGGCGCCATCAAATGCCGTCCGCAAAAGATCTCGGAAACAAATTCATCTGCTTCAAGTGCAACTCCAAATTCTACGATCTGAAGAAGCCTGATCCGGTCTGCCCGAAGTGCGGCGCCGATCAGCGCGACAGCCCGGCGAACCGCCCGACCGAAGGCCGGCGCGGCCGGCTGGCCTCGGTGCCGAAGATCATCGAGCCGATCGAGCCAGGCGAGGCGGTGGCGAAGACCGACGAGGACGAAGAAGAGATCGAAGAGTTCGAAGACGAAGAGGCGACCGAAGAAGACGTCTGACGTCTCCCCGATCGTTCCCGTTTTCAACAAAAGGTCTGGCCCGATCGCGCTGGCGTCAGCGCTTGAGCTCGGCGATCGCCTGCCGAATCAAGGCGTAGAGCTGGGTGCCAATCGCCTGCTCCCCGGCGGGGCGCGGCTTGGGTCTGGGTGCGGTCGCGGCGCTGGTCATTTTCACATTCCCCTGCTGGTTCTTGGGCGAGCCCATCCTCAGCAACCTCTCTGCCGCCTTTAACGCACAGAGGAGCCAAAGGATTTCCGAGGGGTTTGCCCGCCTCCGCGGTGGGAAAACAGCGACGCCGGTGTCACGGAGTCACGGTACGGGAGTGTCGGACAGTTCCCACCCGAGCTCGATCGGCGTCCCGGCGTCGGCGTGCACCTCGACGTCGATCCGCTTCTCGCCCAGCCGCGGGTGCCAGAGCTTGAGCGGACGGCGGCCGACGGGCACGGCGTCGATCCGGAAGCGGCCCTCGGCGTCGGTCACCGCGTAGAGATCGTGCGCGAAGGTGGCGACCCACGCCGCCATCCACGGATGAACGTCGCAGTGCAGCCGGATGATCGACGGCGCGGCGGGCAGCGGCTTTTCGAAGGTGAGGTTCTCGAGCGGCATCGCGACGTTGAAGACCGCGGTGCGGTCGTTCATCGCGCGGACGTTGTGCATCAGCGGATCGGAGTTCTTCACCTTGATCGATTGGCCCGCGCGGGTGGCGACCACCGGCGGCAGGTACACGCACGCCTTCTGATCGACGAAGGCCGGGGAGAAGTGGGCAGGCAGCGGCGCAGGGTGCGCATCGTCGACCGAGACGACCGCCGACTGCAGCGCGCCGTCGGCGGCGACGATCAGCGAAAGATCCGGCGCCGAGGTTCCGCACACCTTGTGGAGCCTCGCATCGAGCGGCTGCGGCTTGAGCGCCGGCAGCTTTCCGCGCGCGGTGACGCGGCCTTCGATCCATCCGGTCGGGCCCGAAGGAGCGGCGAGCGGCGCCGGCGCAGTCACTGCGGGTGGCGCGTCTTGCTTGCAGGCGGTAAGCAGGATCAACGCGGCGCCGAAAAGTGTTTTGGATCGCCGCAAACCTTGTTGGTAGAAGCAACTGGCACTGCGCATGCGCGCGTTATGTCGTACGGAGGCTTTTTTGCGGGAGAAATTGTTGGCACTGGTCGCGCTCCAGAAGGTGGACATGGAGATCGCCGCGCTCAATAAGTCAGCGGGCGAGTACCCGAAGCAGATCGCCGAGCTGGAGCAGTTGCTCGGCGCAGCACGCAGCGCCACGGAAGCAGAGCGCGCGAAGCTGACGGATCTCGATCGTCAGAAGGCGACGATGGAGCAGACGATCATCGAAGAGAAGGACAAGGTGAAGAAGTGGGAAGCGCGGCTGACCGAGCAGCGCTCGACCCGCGAGTACTCCGCGCTCGCGCGGGAGATCGACATCGCGAAGAAGACCAACCTCACGATGGCCGAAGACCTGATCGAGCTGGGCAAGGCGCAGGCGACTCAGCGCACTGCCTTCCAGGCGAAGGAAGCCGAGTTCCTCGGTCGCGCCAGGGAGCTGGGCGAGAAGATGGGCGCGCTGCGGACGAAGCTGGCCGCGGTGGAAGCAGAGGTGAAGGGCATCGGGGGTCGTCGCGAGGAAGCGGCCAGGAAGGTCGATCCCGGACTGATCAAGCGTTACGAGCACATCAAGAAGAAGAAGCTGCCTGCGATGGTCGCGGTGGTGGCCCCGGGTACCTGCAACGGGTGCCGGATGAACGTCCCGGCTCAGATGTACAACACGCTGCGCACCACCCTCGGGTACGACCTATGTCCCTCCTGCCAGCGCATCATTCACGCCGCCGAGGCGCTCGAAGGGTAGCTGCAGCAACCAGGGCTGAAGACCGCCGCGTGCCAAAGAAAATCACTCCCGACGCCGAGCTGCTGCAGTTCATCGCGCGCGAAGAACCCCTGTCCGCCACCCTCGAGGCCTACCCTCACGTCAGCCGGGATCGGCTGAAGAAGCTGCTGGCCCGCGCGGCCGACACGATCGGCGACGGGGCCACCCACGCGGTCGAAGAGAACGGAGCGTTCGAGCGGCTGCGCGTCTACTCCGACGGAGCGGCGCGCGGGAACCCCGGGCTGTCGGGCGCGGGCGCGGTGCTGGTCGAGCCGTCGGGGCAGGTGGTCGATCGGCTGGGCAAGTTCCTCGGCGTGCAGACCAACAACTACGCCGAGTACATGGGGCTGTTGATCGGCCTGCGACGGGCGCGGGACCTGGGCGTGCGCGAGATCGAGGTGTTCGCCGACAGCGAGCTGATGATTCGGCAGCTCGGCGGGCGGTACCAGGTGAAGAGCGCGACGCTGCGGCCGCTGTACGAGGAAGCGGTGAAGCTGCTGAACGATTTTTCCCGGGTGAAGCTGGTCCACGTGCCGCGCGAGATGAACAAGGCGGCGGACGAGATGAGCAACCGGGCGATCGAAGAGCGGATGTAACTCGATCGATAAGTTCGGGTCGCTCGCTGGTAGTCTGCTCAACCCATGACGCTCACGCTGGCTTTGCTGGCTTCGCTCGCGCTCGGACAAACCAACTGCCCCCCCGGCCAGACGGTGTCGGGTGACACCCAGGGTCACTGCTGTTGGCCGGAGCAGGCGTGGTCGGCCTCGCGGCAGACCTGCGTCGGAATCCCGCGGTGCCCTGCGGGGCTGTCGGTGCAGCAAGAGAGCTGCGCGGTGGTGTGCCCTCCAGGGATGGCGGTGGGCTCCGAGACCGCCGGCCACTGCTGCTGGCCAGCGCAGGTCTGGTCGGGCTCGCGGCAGGCGTGCGTGGGGATCCCGCGCTGCCCAGCCGGGATGCGGGAGCAGGGCGAGGCGTGCGCGGCGCAGGCGAGTCCGGCCGACGTCGGCCCGCCGCCGGTGCCTCCGCCTGCGCCTCCGCCCACGGCTCCTCCGACTCCGAGCGCCGAGCCGCCGCCCCCCGCGGTGCCGCAGGCGGGATCTCCGCTCGCGCCCGCCGCCGCCCCGAGCGCGGTGACGTTGATCGACGGCCTCGAGGTTCCGCCGGGGCACCACGTCGAGCGCCGCGCGCGCAAGGGCCTGGTGGTTTCCGGAGCGGCGGTGCTGGGCGGCGGCTGGTTGATCTCGGTGCTGGTGGCGGTCGGCGGGGGCATCTACGCCGCCTTCGAGCCGACCAACACCTGCTGGGGCTTCGTCTCGACGGTAGGCTGGATTCCGCTGGTCGGCGCCCCGATCGCGCTCCTCGGTCAGAGCAACCCGGCGCTGAGGACCGACGGCGGGAAGCAGTGCACGCAGGACGGCCTCTATCCGATCGGCGTCGGGGTCGGAGTCGTCTCCACCGCGATGCAGTGGGCCGGGCTGACGATGCTGGTCCTCGGGCTCACCCTGCGCGCCCCGGTGGTGGTCGAGGGTCCCCCGGTGGCGAACGCGCCCCCATCCACGCCCAGCTGGTTCGTCTCGCTCGGCTCGTCCGGCTCGCCGCTCGGAGTGACGGTGGGCCTGCGAGACTGGTGACCGACTAACCCTGGTGGGACTCCCGGGACTCGGGCTCATGCAGCGGGCCCTTGCTGCCGGACTTGAACAGCGGGTCGAAGTCCGCGGGGAGCCCGGCGCGGATCTTGGCCAGCGCGCCCTCGGTGACGCCCTCTTCGAGCACCTCGAGCACCACCCGCGCGTGGTAGGCGGCGGCGGCGATGTCGACGCTGGTCTCCTCCAGCTCGCGCACCCGCTGGAAGAACTCGGGCAGCGAGAGGCGGTGAAACTCGCGCCGCTGCTCGAGGAAGCGCCCGATCGGATGCGGCAGCTGCGCGGCGACGTGGGCGGCGGCGCGGTGCTCGGTGCGCTCGGCCAGGGTTTCTAGAACCGCGCGGATCACGGTCTCGGCTGCTCCGCGCGACGGCAAATGGGCCCGGTGCTGGACCTGCCCGACAAATTCTTCGTGTGTCATGACCAAATCCTCACCCAAGCCGGTAACGGATTGCGCGGGGTTGTGCCGACGAATCTTCTCCCGGCGCACGTTCTGCGCGCGCTCGACGCCGGCGGATGCGGTTGTGTTGTCGAGGGAGCGGCGCTACGCGAGCGGGGGTGATGGGCGACCTCCTCGCAGCGCGAAGCCAGATGGCGATGTCGCTCGGGTTCCACATCCTCTTCGCGGTGGCGGGGATGGCGATGCCGCTGCTGATGGTGATCGCGCAGTGGCGTCACCAGCGCACGGGCGAGCCGGTGTTCCTCGAGCTGGCGCACCGGTGGGCGAAGGGGACGGCGATCCTGTTCGCGGTCGGGGCGGTGTCGGGCACGGTCTTGAGCTTCGAGCTGGGGCTGCTGTGGCCGCGCTTCATGCAGTACGCCGGCCCGCTGATCGGGATGCCGTTCAGCCTCGAAGGGTTCGCCTTCTTCCTCGAGGCGATCTTCCTCGGGCTCTACCTCTACGGGTGGAAGCGCCTCTCGCCCCGCGTTCACCTGCTGTGCGGGGTGGGGGTGGCGATCTGTGGCCTGGCCAGCGGCGTCTTCGTGGTGGCGGTGAACGCGTTCATGAACACCCCGGGGGGCCTGGTCCTCGAGGGCGGCAAGGTGGTCGAGTTCGATCCGTGGATCGCGTTCTTCAGCGCGTCCTTCCCGACCCAGGCGGCGCACACCGCGCTGTCCGCCTACTCCGCGGTCTCGTTCGCGGTGCTCGGCATCCACGCCTGGCGGCTGCGGGTGGATCCGCACAGCGCGTTTCACCAGCGCGCGCTCGAGATCGCGCTGGCGATGGCGATCGTCAGCACTCCGCTGCAGATCTTCAGTGGAGATCGTTCGGCCAAGCACCTGGCCGAGCACCAACCGGTCAAGCTGGCGGCGGCCGAGGCGGTGTTTCAGACCACCCGCCGCGCGGGGCTGAGCCTCGGCGGCTGGCCGGACGAGGAAGCGCGGAAGCTGCGCTACGCGCTCGAGATCCCCGCGGCGCTGAGCATCCTCGGCAAGGGCTCGCCGGACGCCGAGATCGCCGGGCTCGACCAGGTGCCGCGCGGGGACTGGCCGCCGATCGCGGTGGTGCACCTGGCCTTTCAGCTGATGGTGGGGTGCGGGATGGCGATGCTCGGCGTCTGCGCGCTGGGCGGCCTGCTCTGGTGGAGGAAGCGGCAGTTCGACCGGCGCTTCCTCGGCCTGGCGATGGCCTCCGGGCCGCTGGGGCTGATCGCGATCGAGGCGGGCTGGACGGTGACCGAGGTCGGCCGCCAGCCGTGGGTGCTGCGGGGGTTGATGCGCACCGCGGACGCGGTGACTCCGATGCCGGGGCTGATCGTCCCGTTCACCGCGTTCACCGTGCTGTATTTGATCCTCGGGCTGGTGGTGGTGGTCCTCTTGCGCGCGCACGTGTTCGACGTGCCGAAGAGCCGGCCATGAGCGCCCCTCAGCTCGCCTACCTGCTGATCGGAGTGGCGCTGCTGGCCTACGTGCTCACCGGAGGCGCCGACTTCGGAGCCGGGTTCTGGCACCTGGTCGCTCGCGGGCCGCGCGCGCAGGCCCAGCGAAACGCGCTCGAGCACGCGATCGCGCCGATCTGGGAAGCCAACCACGTGTGGCTGATCTTCCTGATCGTGGCGATGTTCACCCTCTTCCCGACCGCGTTCTCGGTGATGTCGATCGCGCTCCACATCCCGATCACCCTCGCGCTGATCGGCATCGTGCTGCGCGGGGCGGCGTTCAGCTTCCACTCCTACGGGCTGCAGAGCGAGCCGCGGCGCACGGCCCTGGCCCGGGTGTTCGCGGGGGCGAGCGTGATGACGCCGATGTTCCTCGGGGTGAGCCTGGCGGCGCTCTCCACCGGGGCGGTGCGGGTGAGCGGCTCCGACGTCACCAGCGGGTTCTTCGCCGGGTGGCTGACCCCGTTCGCCTGGCTGGTGGGCGCGCTGGCGGTCGCGCTCTTCGCGCTGCTGGCGGCGGTGTACATGACGGTGGCCAGCCCGGCGACGGTGCGCGCCGACTTCCGCCGCCACGCCCTGGGGGCCGAGGTGGCCGGAGCGGGGTTCGCCGCCGCTGCCTTCTGGCGGGCCCGGGTCGACGCGCCGGCGCTGTTCGCCCGGCTGAGCGAGTCGCAGTGGACCTGGCCGCTGCAGCTGACGACGATGCTCTTCGCGGTCGCCACCCTCTTCGCGCTGTGGAAGCGAAGGTTTCAAGCGGCGCGCGTCACCGTCGCGGCGCAGGTCGGGATGGTGGTGATCGGCTGGGGCGCGGCGATGAACTGGCACTTCGTGCTGCCCGACGTCTCGGTCGCCAGCGCGGCCAGCCCGGCGGTGGTCTTCTCGGCGTTCTTCCCGGCGGTGGGGGCGGGCGCGCTGCTGCTGGGGCCGGCGCTCTGGTACCTGTACCGGGTGTTTCGCGCCCACTGACGAACGCTTCAGGTGCCGTCGCGCACCGCCCGGGCGAGGATCTTCAGCGCCTCGGCCGGCCCCCGCCACCCGATGATCTTCGGCGCCTTGGTGCTGAAGTAGACCGAGCTGATGAAGAACTGCTCGATCTCGGCGCGCACCCGGGGCGACAGATCGTGAACGTGGCTCAGATCCTTCTGCCGCTCGGCCTTGATCGGCACCGCGATCAGCCGGTCGTTGCGCTCGCGGGCGTTCTTCTTCTTGCTGTGCTGGGTGAGCTCGACCACTCCGAGCGGCCGGCACTCGAGCAGCAGCCCGGGCACCGCCGGCAGATCCCAATAGACCAGCGCATCGAGCGGATCGCCGTCGTCGGCTTTGGTGCCGGGCACGAAGCCGAAGTCGAACGGGTAGACGCAGCCCATCGGCAGCGGCCGGGAGAGCGTCATCGCCTTCTGCTCCGGGTCGTACTTGAGCTTCAGCTGGGCGCCGCGGGGCGTCTCGACCATCACGCGAAAGGTCTGCGTCAAGCGCATGGCGCCTCGTCTCGCCGTCATCGGCAGCAGGGCGAGTTGCAGGAACCGTGCGCGTGCGCGTTCGGGGCTGCCCCGGCCCCTGCGGTCAGTAGGCCAGCGCGTCAGTGTGGCGCCCGGCGCTGCGTGTGCTAACCGAAGGTTGCCGGAGCAGCTCGGGTGTACGCCGGTCACTGCAGGGTTGGGTGGCGGGAGGAAAGTCCGAGCTCCACAGGACAGGGTGCTGGCTAACGGCCAGTCGGAGCGATCCGCAGGAAAGTGCCACAGAGAACAGACCGCCCGGTGTCACAGCCGGGTAAGGGTGAAACGGTGCGGTAAGAGCGCACCGCGACCAACGTGAGTTGGTCGGCACGGCAAACCCCACCTGGAGCAAGAGCCAATAGGGGAGCGCTTCTCGCAAGAGAGGCAAGGGTGGTCCGCCCGACGCTCCCGGGTTGCTCGCTAATTTGAGGCGTGGAGCAATTCACGCCCTAGACGAATGTGCACCGCCTGAGGGGAAACCTTCAGGAACAGAACTCGGCTTACGCAGCTGCTCCGGTTTTTTTTTCGTCTGGTCCCGCGGCCCCCAGCCCCTCCGGGCTGAGCGCCGCACGCGTTGCGCGACCGCCCGTCCAGAAATGGACTGTCGGTTGCACCCCCTTCATCCATGAGCAGGCCGCCCGTGCTGGCGCGCGTTGCGCGTGTGGGCCAGGGGCTCTGCCTCGCAGGCGCAGCGCTGGGGGCGCTTGGGCTCGTGGGTTGGAGCACGGGGGCGACCATCCTCACCACCCTCGTTCCTGATCAGCCGCCGATGATGCCGAACACCGCCCTGGCGCTGCTGGTGATCGGCGCTGCGGGCGCGCTTCGCCATTCCGAACAGCCCGGGCGCATGCGGCGAACGCTGTCTCTCCTCGGCGCGACCGCCGTGCTCGCCCTCGGGGTCGGAACATTTGCCGAGTACGTCTTCGACCTCACCCTGCCCATCGATCAACTGCTCGGCCCTGGCCGGGCGGGGCCGCACCCTGGGCGCCCGTCCCCCTTGACGGCCGTGGCGCTCTCCTTCCTCGCCGCCGCGCTTCTCCACTTCGATTTCCGACCCACCGCGCGTGCGCGACCCTCCGAGTGGCTCGTCGTGGCCGCGGGGTTCATTGCCTTCACCGCCCAGCTGGGGCAGCTCTTCGGGGCGGGGCCGCTCTATCGGCTCACCGTTGATCCGGTGATTGGCGTGGCGGTGCCGACCGCGCTGGGCCTGCTCCTCGTTTCTCTGGGCTTGCTGCTCGAACGACCCAGGGCGGGAGTGATGGGCGTGGTCACGTCGCCAGGTCCGGGTGGGGTCCTGCTTCGGCGCCTCATCCCCGCAGCCGTCCTGGCGCCGGCGATGCTCGGGCTCCTCGTGGCGCGGATCCTTCCCGTGGTCAGGGTCGAGGACACTCGGCTCTTGTTGGCCACCTTGGCCGCTTCGATGACCGTGACGGGGCTGATCCTATTCACGCTCACCGCCGTCGCTCTCAATCGCACCCACGAGGCGCTCGAGGTGACTCGCGCGCGGACCCGTGAGCTGATCGAGCAGGCCGCGGATGGGATCTTCGTGGCGGACCTCGACGGCCGGTACACCGACGTCAACGGCGCCGGCTGCCGCATGCTCGGGTTCTCTCGCGAGGAGATCGTCGGAAAGACGATCGTCGATCTGCTTCCGCCCGAGGAGGTCGAGCGGCTCTTGCAGTCGAAGGAGCAACTGCTCAAGGGCAGCGTCCACGTCGCCGAGTGGACGCTCCGCCGCAAGGACGGGACGTTTCTCCCCGTCGAAGTGAGCGCCAAGATCCTTCAAGACGGTCGGTGGCAGGGCTTCGTGCGGGACATCAGTGACCGCAAACGCGCCGAGCTGGCGCTCCAGCTGTCCGAGGCGCGATCCACTGGCATCCTCTCGATCTCCGTGGACGCGATCATCTCGGTCGACGAGGACTCGCGCATCGCGATGTTCAACGAGGGCGCAGAGAAGATCTTCGGGTATTCGCGGGCAGAGGTGATCGGGGCGCCGCTCGACCTTCTCATTCCCGAGCGGTTCAGAGTCGTCCACCGCCAGCACGTGACGAGGTTCGCGGCA
>JAGSPQ010000621.1 GCA_018262385.1 Myxococcaceae bacterium
GCTGTGCGGGGATCGCCGCCGCCGCCGCGAGGTGGCGTTCGCCGCCGTCAAAGTCCTGAACCGAGCGGGCGAGAATCGCGAGGCTGACGTGGGCGTCGCGGACCACCGGCCTGAGGCCGGCATCGACGGAGAGGCCGAGCGCTTCCTCGAAACAGTCGCGGGCGATGTTCGGGTGGCCGCGGTTCAGCTCGAGCAGGCCCTGTCGCAGGCGCACCTGGGCGTAGCCGGCTGGGAAGACCGGACTGAAGCGATCAGCGACCGCCTCGAGCGCGCGGCCTGATCCCGCTTCGTCGCCCACCTCGGCGAGCAGGTCGGCCAGTTGGCCGTACACCATCCCCTCGAGGATCGGATCCTCGCTGTGGCGAACCTCGGTCAGCGCGATCGCCAGGGTGGCGAACGCGTCCTCGAACCGGCCCTGAATCCAGTGGAGCGAAGCGAGTTGCCGGGCACAGCGGGCGGCGAGGTCGTGGAGGCCCGCAGCCGGCGTGCCGGCGACGCAGCGCTCGAACTCGGCCTGCGCCGCAGCGTCGTCGCCACCGGCCCGGGCGGCGAGCGCGAGGAAGTAGTGGGTGGCTGGCTCGTAGGGCGTGCCCTTCAGCCACGGCAGCCGGGTCTTCACCTCGGCGGCCCGCTTGAGCTGGGACAACGCCTGGACGGTGGCCAGCGCGTGGGCCGGGGTGTGATCGGCGAGGAACGCCTTCTCGCACTGGGTCGCGGCGAGGGGGTGGTTCTTCCGGGCGACCGCCTCCTCGCAGGTGGGCGTGCAGCCGGCGCAGAGTGCGGCCACGGCGAGGCAGAGGATCCGCGGCAGCACGGTGGGGGTCATATCTGCTTCGAGGCGGTCAGATCCTTTTTGCGGGCCGGGCGTTGAAGGGTGCCATGGCCCCCAATCCCAGATCCCTCCTGCTCGGCGCACTCCTCCTCACCTCTTCGGCGTGGGCGCAGTTCAACGCTCAGGCCGGGCGCAGCGCCCCGTTGCCCGAGGAGGTGAAGGTGCAGCGGCGCGACGACCAGGGCGAGCTGCAGGTGGTGACCGAGCAGCGGCCGGCGAAGCTCGACGGCTACGGGAACGCCGCCAGCTCGCGGTACGACCTCGCCGTCGACGGCGCGTTCACCGGCCAGACGGTGCTGGTGCTCGACTATTACGGCCAGTCGTTCGAGGGCCCGGCGCAGGCGCTGAAGCAGAAGGGCTTCTCGGTGGTGCACCTGCGCAACCAGGCGCCTGCGCCCCGGCAGCTGAAGGAGATGTTGTCGAAGTCCAACCAGTTCTGGCTGATCGCCAGCTGCAACGGGGCGGTGAACCTCACCGCGGAGCACCACCAGGTGATCAAGGAGTTCTTCGAGGCCGGCCATGGGGTCTACCTGTGGGGCGACAATGATCCGTGCAACGCCGACGCCGACAAGCTGGCGAGCCTGCTGATCGACGCGCGGGTGACTGGAAATCTGCCGGGCGACCAGACGGTCGGCCGCTCGCCAAAAGCGGGCCAGCCCGGCGTCGCCACCGACCACCAGCTCACCACCGGGCTGGAGAACATCTACGAGGGAGTCACCGTCGCCACCGTCACGCCTGCCGGAGCGATGACGCCGATCATCTGGGGCTCGGCCGGGAACCTCGTCGCCGCCGCATTCCAGAAAGACGGCAAGCGCCTGGTGGTCGATGGCGGCTTCACCCGCCTGTCGTACAAGTGGGACTCGGCCGGCACGGGCCGCTACATCCGCAACGCCGCCGCCTGGCTCGCCAACTACGAGCGCTTCGGCGACAAGGTGGTGGCGTCGGAGTTCCGCAAGTGACCCTCGTCCAGCACCACCCGTGGCTGGCCGGAGCGTTCGTCGTCTTCCTGATTGCCGCCCGGTGGACGCTCTTCGTGAAGGCCGGTCAGCCGGGGTGGGCGGCGCTGATTCCGATCTACGGGCAGATCGTGCTGGCCCGGGTGGCGGGGCGATCTGGGTGGCTCGGGCTGCTGCTGCTGGTGCCGGTCCTCAACCTGCTGGCCCTGTTCGTACTCTCGATGTCGATCGCGAGGCGCTTTGGGCGGGGGCCGCTGTTCGGGCTGGGGCTGACGTTCGCGGGGCCGATCTTCCTGCCGGTGCTGGCGTTCGGCGGCAGCCGGTACCGCCTCTACCGCTGACGGCTGGGGAGCGCCGGCTTTCGTCCGCGAAAGTCGGTACGCGAGAGCATCACGTACGCCCGGTGTGAAACCACCAGGTTCCATCGGGCCAGGAAGATGCCCTTCCCCTCGTGGCGAGCCCGATCGAAGTAGACCGGGGATCCGGGGCACAGGCGCTTCAGGGCCTCGAGGTTCGCGCGCGAGCTTTGCGGCAGGAACCCCAGAAAGAAGCCCAGCCGCGCGGCCACCATGCGGCTCTGGAGCGCCCGCGCGTGATCAACCATCGCGTCGAGGTCGAGACGGCCGAAGACGAACGACTCCCACAGTTGCTCGGGTGGAGGGGCGAGCGCCACTTGATCGAGGAGATCCACCACCGTGCGTTCCGCAGTCGTGACCTTCAGACTCAACCCACTGCGCTCGATCGTCTCGACCCCGGTGTTTGCCCACTTCTTGCCGAGCACCGGCGGGGGCGAGAGCGCTTTGAAGGAGATTCCGCCCCAGCTCTTGCGGGCCAATCGGGTCGAGGTCGTGAGGAAGGACACCCGCTTGCAGTCCTTGAGCAGCACCGGAGCAGGCCGCCAGGGCCGCTGCAGCTGCAGCGCACCGTCGTAGGCAAGCACCGCGTCGGGAGCCATCCGGCTGGCCAGCAGCCAGGGGTCAAACCAGTCGGCGGCCAGGTAGAGCCCTCGGCGAACCCGCACCAGATTGCCCTGCTTGGTGTGGTGCCGCAGCACCGCCCAGACCGTCTGGATCGGCCGCGCGGGTTCGCTCGCGACAAACTCGTCGAACGTGAAGATCGGGTGCTTCTCGAAGAACCGCGTCGGTTTGACCCTCGCCCGCTCCTTGCGCACCATGACCTCCAACCGGTAAATCCGCAGGGTCGAGATTTACCTGTTTCGCGTATTGGGTCGCAAGGGTCGCTGCCCCCCCTTCGGGAGCGCCCCCAGGCTCAAGGCACGGTGATGGTCGCGCTGGCCGCCGCGTCGCGCACGCCGTCATCGGCGTAGAGCTTGACGACGTACTCGCCGGGCGCGAGGTCGGCCGGCACCGCGAGCTTGACCGAGAGCGCGGAGCCGGCGATCGCGGTGGTCGCGCTCACCACCACCGGATTGTTGGCGGTGGCGTAGTTGGCGATGATCGCGGCGTTGCGACCGGGGCTGTTGTCGGCAGGAACCGCCACCAGCGCACCGCGATAGGCGCTGCGCCGAGTCTCGAGCGTCACCGTCGCCTGACCCTGCGCCAAGGCGGTGAAGGTCGCGGAGACGGTGAGATCGGTTCCCGCCGTCACCGGCGTGGTCGGAACCGTCAACACCACGCCGCCGCCCGGCCAGGCCAGCCGCATCGCCGGATCGCCGAACAGCGTGTACATGTATTGGTGGCTGCGCTTGAGCGCGACCCGGGTGGGGACGTCGAGCAGCAGGCCCACCTGGGCGTCGATGGTCTGCCGGAGCGCATCGTCGTTCACGAGGGTCTGCCGCTTGGCCTCGACGAATGCCAGCCCGACCGTCGGCGCCTGCCGGGCGGCCAGCGCCTGCGACAGCTCGCGGGTGAAGATCGCGTTGGCGTAGGGGTGGGACACTTCGGTCGACGAGAGGACCGCCGGCGGCCCGTTGGCAGAACGGAGGATCCGTTCGCTCAGGCTGTCGCCCTGG
>JAGSPQ010000622.1 GCA_018262385.1 Myxococcaceae bacterium
TTAGAGAAGAAACGATGTGTCAGCCACTCCCGCGCAGGGAGCCGCCCCCGGCCAGCCGGCCGCGCGGCATGACCTTGATCGAGGTGATGGTGATCATCGCCACCCTCGGCCTGCTGATCGCGATTGGCGTCACCACCTGGCAGCGGGTGACGGACCAGGCGCCTCCCCACAACGCGGCCAACGACATGGTGGAGGCGATGCAGCGCGCCCGCGCGCGGGCGATCGAGACCAGGAGCGACGTCTGGATGGTCGTCTACCCGGGCTTCAACAAGCGGGCGAACACGGTGACCGCCGGCCGGGGCGCCTGGTTCGTGCTCGAGGACGCCGGCGCCGCGTCCAGCCTGGATTACCGGCAGTTCGACCCGGTCACCGGCAACCTCTCGGGCCTGAACGCCAGGCTGATCGAGTCGGCCTACCTCGAGAACTACGGCGGCCGCGTCCGCTACCGGCTGCCGCGCTCGAGGATCGAGATGGGTCAGGCCGATGCGCCCTTCGCCGGGCTGGAGATCACCACCTCCTGTACGTTCTGCACCACCGGCAGCCGGGGCGCGATCGTGTTCGCGGCCGACGGCTCGATCCGCTTCTTCGATGGCAGCGGCGACCGGGTCGAGGGCGACGCGAAGGGCCAGGCGCTCATCCTGATCAGCGACCGCAGCAAGTACACCTCGGTGGTCGCAGTGTCGCCCACCACCTTCGGCGCCTTCCGGAAGTAGCGGGGCAAGTCAGTGGGCCCTCCTGGATTCGAACCAGGGACCAATCGGTTATGAGCCGACAGCTCTGACCGCTGAGCTAAGGGCCCTTTCGGGCGGCTGCCTTATACCCTCCAAATTTTGCGCAGGCATGTGGCTGGTCCACCCGTTACCCGTTCCCCATGCATCCCCGATTGCGCACAGTCGCCCGAGGGGTCCCGAAGCACTACGCCTCGCAGGAGCAGTTGATCGCGGCCTTTCGCGCCCACTGGGCGAAGGAGCACTTCAACGTCGAGCGGCTGGAGCAGCTGCACCGCGCGGTCGGAGTCGAAGGCCGGCACCTCGCCCTCCCGATCGACCAGTACCTGGGGCTGAAGACCTTCGCCGCCCGAAACGACGCCTGGATCAAGGTGGCGGTCGAGCTGGGCGAGCACACCGTCCGGGACGCGCTGAAGAAGGCGGACCTGAAACCGACCGACCTCGACGCGTTCTTCTTCGTCACCGTCACCGGCCTCGCCACTCCGTCGATCGACGCCCGGCTGATCAACCGGCTGAAGCTGCGCGAAGACATCAAGCGCACCCCGATCTTCGGGCTGGGCTGCGTCGCCGGAGCGGCCGGCATCTCCCGGGTGGCCGACTACCTGCGCGCCTATCCGACCCACCACGCCCTGCTGCTGTCGGTCGAGCTGTGCTCGCTGACCCTCCAGCGAGAGGACGTCTCGATTCCCAACATCATCTCCTCCGGCCTGTTCGGCGACGGAGCGGCCGCGCTGATCATGTCCGGCGCCGAGGTTCCCGCCGGCGGCCCCCAGGTGATCGCCACCCGCTCGATCTTCTATCCGGACACCGAGCGCACGATGGGCTGGGACTTCGTCGATGGCGGCTTCAAGGTCGTGCTCTCGGCCAAGGTCCCCGAGCTGGTCACCGCCAACATCCGCCAGAACGTCGACTCCTTCCTCGCGGCCCAGGGGTTGGATCGCTCGAAGGTGAAGCACTGGATCGCACACACCGGAGGCCCCAGGGTCCTGCAGGCGTTCGAGGCCGCGCTCGAGCTGCCGAAGGAAGCGCTGGCCCGCTCGTGGAAGTCGCTGCGGGACGTCGGCAACCTCTCGTCCGCCTCGGTGCTCCACGTGCTCAGCGAGCTGCTCGACAGTGGGGAGGCCAGGCCGGGAGAGCTCGGGTTGCTGATGGCGATGGGCCCGGGCTTCTGCGCCGAGCTGGTGCTGCTCCAGTGGTGACCCTGTGGATCTACACCGGCTTGATCGGGCTGCTCGCCCTCGAGCGGCTCAATGAGCTGTGGCTGTCCCGGCGCCACGCCGCCAAAGCGCTCGCCGCCGGCGCGCTCGAGGTCGGCATTCGCCAGCACCGGGTGTCGCTGATCTTCCACACCGCGTTCCTCGTCAGCTGCGTCGCCGAGCCCTGGCTCTTGCAGCGCGAGTTCCCCGGCGCCCCCGGGTTGGTGGCGCTGGGGTTTGCGCTGGCCGCCCAGGCGCTGCGCTACTGGGCGATCTCGACCCTGGGCGACAAATGGAACACCCGGGTGATCGTTCTGCCGGGAACTCCTCCGGTGACTGGCGGGCCGTACCGCTTCGTCAAGCACCCCAACTACCTCGCGGTGGTCGTCGAGATGGTGGCGGTGCCGCTGATCTACGGCAACTGGATCACCGCGGTCGTCTTCTCGATCGGCAACGTGGCGCTGCTGGCGGTGCGGATCCACGTCGAAGAGAAGGCGCTCGGCCCGGCCTGGCAGCAGGCGTTCGCCGGCAAGAACCGCTTCCTTCCCGGAGGCAAGCGTGGCTGACCTCTCTGCCCGCGTCCTCGACGAGATCCGGCGCATCGCGCGCGTCGATCTCGAGTTCACCGGCGAGGTGCGGGGGACCGCGCGCCTCAACGAAGATCTGCACCTCGACTCGATGGCGATGATCGTCGTGGCGGTCGGCCTCGAGAACGCCTTCCGGGTGAGGCTCGAAGAGCAGGACGCCGAGCAGATCCTCACCGTCGCCGATCTGGTCCGCCTGGTGGTGCAGCGGGTGGGCGAAGCGGAGAAGGCCGCGTGAACGCCCGACTGGTCGGCCCGGCGCTGCCCACGCCCGCGTTCCTGACCCTCAACCAGGCCCTCGCCCACACCGCGACCAGCGACCGGGCGCTGACCCTGGTCGACGTGCACGAGGTCGAGACCCGGCTGTCCTGGGCGGCCGTCTACGCCCGGGCGCAGCGAATGGCGTCGGCGCTCGCCCGGCTGGGGATCGAACCCGGCGATCGGGTCGCGATGGTGCTGCCCACCGGCGCCGACTTCCTCGACGCCTTCTTCGGCACTCTGCTCGCGGGCGCGGTGCCGGTGCCGCTCTACCCTCCGGTGCGCCTGGGCCGGATGGAGGAGTACGCCCGCACCACCGGCCGCATGCTCCAGGTCTCGGGCGCGAAGCTGGTGCTCAGCGATCGGCGGATCCGGCTGCTGCTGGGCAACGCGCTCGAGCTGGCCCGCCCGAAGCTCGGCTGCCCGACCGTCTGCGAGCTGATCGAGTCTGGCGACGCGCTGGCGCGCGAGGTCTCCGCCGACGCGCTGGGGCTGATTCAGTTCTCCTCGGGCTCGACGGTGGATCCGAAGCCGGTCGCGCTCACCCATCGGAACCTGATCGCCCAACTCGCCGCGCTGCGATTGCTGCTGGTCGAGCGGCCGGGAACTTCCGAGAAGGGCGTCTCGTGGCTGCCGCTGTACCACGACATGGGCTTGATCGGCTGCCTGCTGCTCGCGGCGTACGCGCCAGGAGATCTGGTGCTGCTTCCTCCCGAGGCCTTCCTGTCCCGGCCGGCGATCTGGCTGCGCGCGATCTCCCGCCACCGGGCCACCATCTCTCCGGCGCCGAACTTCGCCTACGGCCTGTGCCTCAAGCGGGTGCGCGACGAAGAGCTGGTCGGCGTCGATCTGTCGCACTGGACCTACGCCCTCAACGGCGCCGAGCCGATCTCGCCCGAGGTGATGGAGCGCTTCTGCGAGCGCTTCGGCCGCTACGGCTTTCGCCGCGAAGCGCTGATGCCGGTGTACGGCCTGTCGGAGGCCGCGCTCGCA
>JAGSPQ010000045.1 GCA_018262385.1 Myxococcaceae bacterium
TCGGGGTCGGCCTCGAGCTGCTCCACACCTTCATGCTGGTCCATGACGACGTCGCCGATCGCGCCAACGTCCGCCGGGGCGGGCCGTCGCTGCATCACCTGCTGGGCGAAGGCCGGCTGGGCGAGGATCTGGCGGTGGTCGCCGGAGATCACCTCTACGCCCGCGCGATGGAGGCGATGATCGGCGCGCCGTCTGCGCACGCGGTGGCCGCCAGCCGCTTCATGCTCGAGATCTGCCGCCACACCGCCGCCGGCCAGCACCTCGACCTGTCGCTCTCGCGCGCGCCGCTGGAGAAGGTCGGCCTGTTCCAGACCTTGAAGGTCGCCCACCTGAAGACCGCGCGGTACGGCTTCGTCGCCCCGCTGGTCTGCGGCGGGATGCTCGGCGGCGCCTCGCCCGAGCTGATCGACGGGCTGGGCCGGGTCGGCCGGCTGGCGGGCCTGGCCTACCAGCTGCGCGACGATCTGATCGGCCTGTACGGCGAAGACAAGGTCACCGGCAAAGACGGCGGCGGCGACTTCTTCGAAGGCAAGCGCACCTTCCCGGTGGTGGCGGCCTGGACCCGCGCCGACGCGGGCGGCCGGCGCACCCTCGAGGCGCTGTGGAACACCCGCACCAGCAAGCAGCTGGCGACCGCCCGGCTGGAGGTCGCTCGCTGGGGTGGGGTGGCCGCCTCGCAGCGGGTGGTCGATCGGCTGACCAAGGCCGCCCGCCGCTCGCTCGCCTCGTTCGGGCGGTGTGTCGCGGTCGAGTTCCTCGACGAGATGCTCACCGGGCTGGCGAAGAGAGTCGCGTGAGCCTCCAGGCGCGATGAGCACCGCGATCGTCATCGGCGCGGGAGTCGGAGGCCTGACCGCGGCGATGAAGCTCGCCCACGCCGGGGTGAAGGTCGAGCTGTACGAGAAGTCGCCCGTTCCCGGGGGCCGCTGCGGCCGGGTCGAGGTCGGCGAGTTCCGCTTCGATCTGGGCCCGACGATCCTGTTGATGCCGTTCGTGCTCCAGCAAGCCTTCGCCTCGATCGGCCGCAAGCTCGAGGATCACCTCGAGCTCCAGCGCTGCGATCCGCACTACCGGGTTCACTTCCGCGACGGCTCGCGCGTCGTCCTCTGGACGGACCCTGCGAAGATGAAGGCCGAGCTCGAGCAGATCGAGCCGGGCAGCTACCCGCGGTACCAGCAGTTCCTCGCGCGCGGGAAGATCCAGAACGACGCCGCGTTCGAGCACTTCATCACCCGCCACTTCTCGTCGGTGCTCGAGTTCGTCACTCCCAAGAGCGTCCCCCAGATGGTCCGGGTCGGCGCGCTGAGCAAGCTGTGGAGCCACGTCTCGAAGTACTTCGCCGACGATCGGCTGCGCCAGGCGCTCAGCTTCCAGACGATGTACCTCGGCGTCTCGCCCTACGACGCCCCGGCGGTCTTCGCGCTGCTGCCCTACACCGAGGCCGTTCACGGGATCTGGTTCCCCAGGGGAGGAATGCACGCGGTGCCGCTCGCGCTGGCCGAGGTCCGCCGGTTGGAGGGCGTCGCGCTCCACCTGGGCCAGGGGGTGAAGCAGGTGCAGGTCGAGAACGGCAAGGCGGTCGGGGTCGAGCTCGAAGACGGCCAGGTGCGCCGCGCCGACGTGGTGCTCTGCAACGCCGACTACGCCTGGGCGGTGAAGCACCTGCTGCCCCCGGCGCTGGCCGCGCCCCGCAGCGCGAAGCTGAGCAAGGCGCGGTTCACCTCGTCGGGGCTGATGCTCTACCTGGGCCTGAGTCAGCGGGTCGAAGGGCTGCTGCACCACAACGTCTTCTTCGGCCGCGACTTCAAGGGCAGCTTCAACGACATCTTCGAGAAGGGGCGGGTGCCGGACGACCTGAGCTTCTACGTCAACGCGCCCAGCCGCACCGCCGAAGGGTTTGCCCCGGAAGGGAAGGACGCACTGCAGGTGCTGGTGCCGGTTCCTCCGCTGGGGGGCCCGGTCGACTGGAAGGCCGAAGCGGGCCGGGTGCGCGCCGGAGTCCTCGCGCGGCTCAAGGACGAAGGCTACGGCGACCTGGAGCCGCTGATCGAAGCCGAGCAGGTGCTGACCCCCGACGACTGGCAGACCCACCACCGCCTCGAGCGCGGCTCGAACTTCGGTCTCGCCCAGAACTTCCTGCAGCTGGGCCCGTTCCGCCCGAAGGTGTCCGACCCGGATCTGAAGAACCTCTTCTGGTGCGGCGCTTCGGTGCAGCCCGGCACCGGGGTGCCGACGGTGATGATCAGCGCCGGCTTCGCGGTCGACGCGGTGCTCGCGCAGCTGGGAATGGCTCGGCCCCGGGAGCGTGTCGCATGAGCCCGATCGTCCTCGCCGGGTACGCCTCGGCGCGCGAAGTCACCCGGCACCACGCGAAGAGCTTCTATTTCTCGTCGGTGGCGCTGTTCGGCGCCCGCCGCCGGGGCGCGTTCGCGATCTACGCCTTCTGCCGCCGGCTCGACGATCTGGTCGACCAGTCGCAGACCGACCCGAAGGCGCTGCCCGGCCTGCTCGAGGAGGCCCGCGGGCTGCTCTACTCGCTCTTCGTCCGCGGCACGGTGAAGGCGGTCCAGCCGTGGCCCGAGCACGAACTGGTCGCGTTCCTCGACGCCGCCGAGCGGTTCGGCCTGGTGCAGCAGCCCTTCCTCGACCTGGTCGCGGGGATGGAGATGGATCTGACCCAGAAGCGCTACGCCAGCTGGGCCGAGCTCGATCTGTATTGCTACCGGGTCGCCGGCACCGTCGGCCTGATGATGGCGCCCCTGCTGGGCACCACCGATCCGGTCGCGCTGGTCCACGCCGCGGATCTGGGCCGCGCGATGCAACTGACCAACATCCTGCGCGACGTGAAGGAAGATCTCGGCCTCGGCCGCGTCTACCTGCCGCAGGACGAGCTGAAGGCGCACGGCCTGTCGGAAGCGGATCTGAAGGCCGGGGTGGTCGACCCGCGGGTGCGCAGCTTCCTCGCGATGCAGATCGGGCGGGCGCGCACCCTCTACGCCTCGGCCCTCAAGGGAGTGCCCTACCTGCGCGGCTTCGGCTCGAAGCGGGTGGTGCGGCTGATGTCGTCGATCTACGGCGGGATCCTCGACGTGATCGAAGAGCGCGACTTCGACATCTTCTCTTCGCGCGTCTCTCTGCCGACGAGGCGGAAGTTGTGGCGCCTGGCTGCGGTGCTCGCACTTCCGAATCCACGGCGGTGAACGAGCCCACCTTTCGCATCCAGATGGCCGCCGAGGTCTCGGGCGTGAAAGAGGGCCTGATCCGCGCCTGGGAACGGCGCTACGGCGTGCTCAAGCCGGCCCGCTCCCCCGGGGGCTACCGGACGTACACCCAGGCGGACATCGAAGTGCTCAAGCGGCTCAAGCGCCTGACCGAAGAGGGGGTGGCGATCGCCGAGGCGGTGAAGCTGCTGCCCACGATTCGCCGCGAGGCGCGCGAAGTCGAAGAGCCGGCCGGGCCCCGGCAGAAGCTCCCGCGCGAGCAGCAGCTGAAGGCCTGGCGCGACGAGCTCTTCGCCGCCGGCGCCCGGCTGGATCAGCAGCAGGTCGAGGCGGTGCTCGACGCCGCGGTCGAGTGGCTGCCGCCGCTGGGGTTCTTCGACGCGCTGGTCGCGCCGGTGCTCCGCGAGGTCGGCGAGCGCTGGCACTCCGGCACCTTGAGCGTCGCCGAGGAGCACCTGATCAGCGAGGCCGTCCGCCAGCGGCTGATCTCGTTGCTGGCCCACGCTCCCCGGCGCGCGAAGCACCACGTCGTCTGCGCCTGCCTGGCCGACGAGCAGCACGAGCTGGGGCTGATGGGCGCCGCGCTGCGCTTTCGCCACCAGGGCTACCGGGTGACCTTCCTCGGCGCGCGGACGCCGATCGAGCAACTGGCGCGGCTGGTGAAGGCAGTGCGGCCCGATCTGGTCGCGGTCTCGGTGGTCGTCGATCAGGCGGCCGAAGAGCGGCTCACCGCGCTGGCGGCCGCGCTGCCCGAGGGGACGAAGGTACTGGTCGGCGGCCACGGAGCCGAGCCGCACCGCCGCCTGATCAAGCGATTGGGCTTCGCGCTGGAAGGAGAGCAGCCATGAAGGCGTTGATCGTCGGGGCAGGCCCGGGAGGACTCGCCGCGGCGATCAACCTCGCCGGCCTCGGGTTCCAGGTCACCGTGGTCGAGAAGGAAGCGATCCCCGGCGGGCGGATGCGCGGCCTGCGCCTGGGCGAGTACGAGCTCGACACCGGGCCGACGATCCTCCAGCTGCCCCAGGTGCTCGACGCGGTGTTCCGCCGCGCCGGCAAGCGGCTGCAGGACTACGTGACCCTGAAGGCGCTCGATCCGAACACCCGCATCCACTTCTGGGATCGCAGCTGGCTCGACACCTCGTCGAATCCGGAAAAGATGCGCCAGTCGCTCGCCCGCCTCGACCCGAAGCACCCGGCGGCGTTCGATCGCTGGATGGCGCAGGGCCGCGACAAGTACGCGATCACCTACGAGAAGTTCATCTGCACTCCCGCCGACTCGCTCGCCTACTACGCGCCGTGGCGGCTGCTCGACACCCTGCGGTTCAAGCCCTGGCAGACGCTCTACGGCCACCTCGACGAGTTCTTCGACGACGACCGGGTCACCTTCGCGCTCAGCTACCCCTCGAAGTACCTCGGGCTCCACCCCACCACCTGCTCGAGCGTCTTCAGCGTGGTGCCGTACCTCGAGCTGCAGTTCGGCGTCTGGCACGTGATGGGCGGCTTCCGCGCGCTCTCGAAGGGAATGCAGCGCTGCGCCGAAGACCTCGGCGCCGTCTTCCGCTTCAGCGCGCCGGTGGCCGAGGTCCTGGTCGAGGGGGGCCGGGCGAAGGGGGTGGTGCTCGAGAGCGGAGAGCGGCTCGAGGCCGACACGGTGGTGATCAACGCCGATCTGCCCTACGCGGCGACGAAGCTGCTGGCCCCGAAGGTGCGGGAAGGGACCCGGCTGTCGAACCAGCGGCTCGAGCGCGCCCGCTACAGCTGCAGCACCTTCATGCTCTACCTCGGGCTCGACACCCGCTTCGATCAGCTGCCGCATCACCTGATCTACCTGTCGCAGAACGCCCGCCGCACCGACGCCGCCGCGCTCGGCGACTACGAGGCCGATCTCGACGATCCGCCGTTCTACGTCTGCAACCCGACCCCGACCGATCCGGCCGGATCGCCCGCGGGCCACTCGACGATGTACGTGCTGATTCCGACGCCCAACACCTCGCGCCCGGTCGACTGGCCGGCGCTCGAGCGGCAGCTGATCGCCAAGGTGCCGCAGTGGCTCGAGAAGGTGGGGATTCACGGCATCGGCAAGCACATCCGCCAACAGCGCGCCTTCACCGCCGAGACCTGGCGCGACGAGTTCAACGTCTTCCGCGGAGCGGTCTTCAACCTCTCGCACAACTGGATGCAGCTGGGGCCGCTGCGGCCGAAGGTGAAGTCGCCCGACGTCGAGGGGCTGTACTGGGTCGGCGGCGGCACCCACCCCGGCAGCGGGCTGCTCACCATCCTCGAGAGCGCCAACATCGCGGCCGACTACCTCGCGCGCGCGATCGGAAAGCCGCGGCTGCCCCAGTGGCCGTTCGTCCCGCCGGTCGAAGCCGCTACAGGTTCGGCAGCAGCAGCTTCAACTTCTCTTTGACCGCCGCCGGCAGCTGCTTCGGATCCGTCCACACCGCGTTCTTCAGCGTCGACTGACAGCCGCACGGCGCCTGTCCCGCCACCGCGATCGCCTTCACCGCCACCCGGGCGAGCGCCAGCGCCGAGTCGGTCGCCGCGTGGAGGTTGCCGAGGATCAGCGCACCCAGTTCCTGCGCGCCGACGTTCTCCGGGTGCGGCTTCCAGCAGTCGTAGTCGGTCGGCAGGCCGACCAGCGCGTAGCAAAGCTCGGCTTCCCGGGCGAGCTTCGCCTCGGGGCAGGAGGTCATCCCGATCAGCTGGGCGCCCCAGCTGCGGTGCAGATCGCACTCGGCGCGGGTCGAGAAGGCCGGCCCTTCCATGCAGACCAGCGTGCCCTTCGGGTGGACGTTGATCCCCAGGCCGTGGCTCGACTCGTACAGCACCTTGCGCACGGTGGGGCAGAACGGCGCCGCGAACTCGAGGTGCACCGCCAGATCGTCGAAGAAGGTGCCCTCGCGCTTGAAGGTGCGATCGATCAGCTGGTCGCAGATCACCAGCTCGCGGGGGTGGATGTTCTCCTGCAGGCTCCCGGCCGCCGCGGTCGCCATCACGTGGGTCACCCCGAGCTGCTTGAGCGCGTGGATGTTGGCCCGGTACGGGACGCGGGTCGGGTTGTGCCGGTGGCCGGCGCCATGCCGCGCCAGCAGCGCCACCGGAACCCCGTCGACCTCGCCGAGCACGATCGGCCCCGAGGGCGCGCCGAAGGGAGTGGTGACCTCGGTGGGCTTGCCATCCATCAGCCGGCCCAACGCCTGGCCGAGCCCGCTGCCGCCGATGATTCCCAGACGCTGGAACACCTAGGGCGCCTCCACGTTGATCAGCGAGTGGACCTTGTCGGCCCCCAGCCGCTTGCGCCCGTTGATGAAGCCCAGCTCGATCACGAACGAGTAGCCCACCACCACGCCGCCCAGCTTGCGCATCAGCGTCCCGGTCGCCTCGGCCGTGCCGCCGGTGGCCAGCAGGTCGTCGATGATCAGCACCTTCTCGCCCTTGCCCACCGAGTCGACGTGCGCCTGGACGACGTCGGTGCCGTACTCCAGCCCGTACGACTGCTCGATCTTCTCGTAGGGCAGCTTGCCGGGCTTGCGCACCAGCACCAGGCCCTTGCCCAGCGCCAGCGCGAGCGGCGCGGCGAACAGGAACCCGCGCGACTCGATGCCGACGATCTTCGAGACGTCCTTCCCCCGCCAGTGCTCGGCGAGGCAATCGATCACCCGGCCAAACAGCGCGGGGTCGGCCAGCACCGGGGTGATGTCCTTGAAGACGATGCCCTTCTTGGGAAAGTCGGCCACGTCACGGATGGTTCGGCGAACGTTGTCCATTGGCCGTCCAATATCACGGCCCTCGGCTGGCGCGATCGGCGGCCGCGCTCAACGGCGGCTCATCGGGGCGAGTAGTCGCTGGGCGCAGGACGCGGCGCTGCGCTTCCTCGACGAAGGCGGTCCGCTCGGCCTCGGTGGGGAACGCCCGCAGCGGGACGATCACCGCCGCGAAGCCGCTGACGTAGAGGAAGAGGTGCTCGGCGGTCAGCGCCGACTTCTCGACCGCGCGCCACCGGGTGCGCACCTCGCGTTCGGACGTGAGCTCGCACAGCCACTCGTCGTCGAAGCTGACCACGTGCGGCCCCAGCATCCCGAGGTTCTTGCCGTCGGAGTACAGCCGGCGCGTGCTCTGGCGGCTGAGCGCCTCGATCCGGCGCGGGTAGACCTTCCACCACGCGAGCAGGATCAGCACCCCGAGGATCCAGAACGGCACCGGCGCGCGGATCGCCATCCCCAGCGCGCCGAGCAGGCAGGCGAGGGTGAGCGTGAGCGCCAGCCGCACCAGTTGCTGATTTCTTCGCGGCAGCGCGGCGGTCGTCGCGTAGTGCCGATTGAACGCGTGGATGTCTTCCAGGACGATCTCGACCGCAACGCGCACGCCTACACCTCCGTTCCGCTCGCACACCGACGCCCTATCCACTCGACACCACGGTCCTTACACTCCGCCCCGTGCACGGATTCGAGTTGTTGCGGAAGGTAGCCGATGGTTCCGCCGCTGAGGCGTTTCTCGCGCGCGCCCCGGGCGCCAAACACTCGGTGCTGGTGGAAGTCAGCCGGGCGGAAGTCGTCAAGGACATGGAGCTGTACGGCCGGTTCCTCGATCGCGCGATGGGCCGCCGGCAGTTTCAGCACCCCCACCTGGTGCAGCGTCACACCGCCGGCTGTGGCCCCGATGGCCGGGTCTACGTCGCCACCGAGGCGATCGCCGGGCCGACGATCGCCGACCGCCTCGCCTCGGCCGGCGCCTACGATCCGCACGAAGCGGTGCGGCTGCTGATCCCGATCTGCGCCGCGCTCGAGTACCTCCACTGCCGCACCGTGGTGCACGGCAACCTCTGCCCGAAGAACATCTACCTCACCGGCTCGCCGACCCAGCCGGTTCCGAAGCTGCTCGAGATGGGGCTGCTGCTGTTCCGCACCAACATGTCGTTCAAGGTGCCCTCGAAGCTGGTGGCCGAGCCGTACCTCTCGCCCGAGCGCGTCGCCGGTCATCGGGCCGACGTGCGCAGCGACGTCTACGGCCTGGGCGTGCTGCTGTTCGAGCTGCTCACCGGCCGCCCGCCGTACGCGATCCGCTCGCTCCACCAGACGGCGCCGGTGCCGGTGCTTCCGCCCGCGGCTGCTCCGCTGGCCGAGATCGTCGGCCGCTGCCTCGCCAAGGATCCGACCAGCCGCTACCAGTCCGCGCGCGAAGTGCAGCTCGCCCTCGAGGAACTGCACCTCGAGCGCGACGTGCTGCAGACCCTCGACATCCAGGTCGCGCTCGACGAAGCACCCAACCAGCCGCCGATCATCGTCGGCCACACCGTCAACGAGCGCGGGCCCTTCGCCCCCGACGCCAGGAAGGTGATCGTCGGCAGCTACGAAGTGCTGCGGCCGCTGGGAGAGGGCGGCATGGGCCGGGTGTTCCTCGCCCGCCACCTCAAGCTCGATCGGCTCGTCGCGCTCAAGACGCTCAAGGCGGTCTACGCGTCCGACCCGCTCCACCTGCAGCGCTTCGTCCAGGAAGCCCGCGCGGTGAACCGGGTCAAGCACCCCCACCTGGTCGAGATCTACGACTTCCTCGAAGAGGGGCCGGGGCGCGTCTGCTGCGTGATGGAGCCGCTGTTCGGCGAGACGCTCAAAGATCGCGCGAAGAAGGCGCCCCTGCAGATCACCCGGGCGGTGAAGATCGTCCGCCAGGCCTGTGGCGCGCTGTCCGCGGTGCACCAGGCGGGGGTGATTCACCGGGACCTCAAGCCCGACAACCTGTTCCTCGTCGATCGCGACGGCGAGGCGGACTTCGTCAAGGTGCTCGACTTCGGCATCGCCCAGGTCCTCGACGACGCCGAGTCGCTGCTCACCACCCGCGCCGGCGAAGTGGTGGGCACGCCGGCGTACATGGCCCCCGAGCAGACGATGGCGGGGCCGCTCGATGGCCGCGCCGACATCTACGCGCTCGGCACCGTGCTGTACGTGCTGCTGCAGGGCCGCTTCCCTCACGACGCCACCCAACCCGAGGAACTGCTCGCCCAGAAGGTGACCCGGAAGCCGCGCCCGGTCGGCGTCGCCTCGGCCTCGGGCGAGACGATTCCTCAGGGGTTGCGCGAGATCGTCGATCGCTGTTTGCAGCGCAATCCGAAGGCCCGCTTCCAGACGATGGACGAGCTGTCGCGGGCGCTCGAGCTCTACGAGACCGATCCCACCCTGCTGCCTGCGCCGGCCGCGAAGGGGATTCGTCCGCTGTGGAAGGCCGTTGCCGCCAGCGCCGGCGCGCTCGCCCTCTGCGCGGCCGGGTGGGTGTGGTCGTTGGAGACCGCGCCGGCCCCCGTCGCCAGCGCGGAGATCACCCGCCCTGCCGCCGCGGTTGCTCCGGTGGTCGCCGAGCCTCCGCCGGCCACGGTGACGCCCGAGATTTCCCTGCTCGAGATCCACACCACCCAGCCTGAGCCGGCGGCCCGCCCGGTGGCGAAGAAGCCGGCGGCCGAGAAGAAGCCGGTGAAGAAGAAGCGGCCGGCGCGCGCGAAGTAGCGCGCAGCCGTGTTAACTGCGGGGCATGGCTGTGTCGGCCCGTCAGGCCCTGCTGGATCACTCGCTCAAGAAGCTCGAGCCGACGGGGCCGGTGATCCCCTACGCCGAGCCTGGCAGGTCACAGCTGGCCCCCCACCAGCTGAACGTCTTCACCGACCGCACCGCCGCCGATCTGGCCGCCGAGAAGTTCGGCCGCCCGGCGATGGGGACCTACGTGGCCGGAGTCCCGGGCCCCGAGCTGTTCGGCCATCTGCTCGAGATCCCCGCGCTGGCTCCCGCACTGATGCTGCAGGTGAATCCGGGCTCGTCGCTCGAGACGCAGTGGTTCATTCAGAAAGAGGCCTTCGGGCTGTGCGCCGCCTGGGCCAGCGCAATCTCGCTCGAGCGCGCGATCTCGACCAACCACTCCGGCTGGGCCGAGGCGATGCGCTCCTACCAGGGCTGGCTGGCCGTCCTCGGCAAGGCCGACAACGCGCTGGTGCGAATGAACGTCCGCGACAAGGGCGAGCAGGCGCTGATCTTCACGGCGCCGGACCTGGCCGATCGCTTCCTCAACGGCCTGCCCAACGCCGGCGGCGCGGCCTGCAAGACCTCGGCGGTGGCCGGCCAGCACCTGTTCAAGTTCGTGATGAAGAGCGGGGCGAAGGGCTTCATCGTCAACCCCGGCTCGCCGCAGCCGAAGATGTTCGACGCGTCGGTCTGCCGCCAGATCCTCGGCCTGCCCCCAGGCTGACCCGGGTCAGGGCTGGCAGATCATCATCCCGGTGAGGTTGCCCGGGCCGGAGAGGGTGTCGCGCCAGACGACCCCGATCAGCTGGCTCGGGCCGCCCGGGTGAGCCAGCTGCACTCCGGCGAAGTAACCGCCGTCGGTGAACAGCGCCCGGGTCCGCGCCTGCGATCCATTCCCGTACGGGGTGCCGATCACCGCGGTCGAGTTGCGCTCGGTCCACACCACCACCGAGCTGTTGCGCCCGCGGCCAATCGAGCCGGGGGTGATGTTCTGATCCTGCTGATACTTCAGGCTGGCGGTCGTCCCCGAGAAGAGATCGTTGCGGAACTCGAACCCGCTCGAGGGGGAGATGAGGAACAGCGGGAACCCGGGCGAGCTGTGGCTCCAGCCGGCCTGAACCAGGCTGCCGACCTCGACGAACTGGTACCGGCTGCCGAGGCCGACGCTCGCGGTCCGGGTGCCCTGCAGCTCGGTCACCCAGTTGAAGCTGGTGCCGGCGTCGTTGTCGTAGCCCCTCACCCCGAGCACCTTCCCGGTGGGCGAGAGGCGGGCCGCGTAGACCTCGTTCAGCTCGTTGTAGCCGCCGTCGGCGAAGC
>JAGSPQ010000623.1 GCA_018262385.1 Myxococcaceae bacterium
CCGGACGGCGTCGCTCCCGGCCTCGCCTACCAGCGCCTCGCCCAGGCGACCGGCGGACTGCGCGCCTCGCTCTGTCAGCCCGCTTCCTACCGCGCGCTCAGCGAAGCCCTGGCGGATTGGCCGATCAACAGCGCCCCGATCTCGTGCGTGTGGTTGCTGCCCCCCAGCTCCCACGTGGTCGACGCGCTCGCGGTGCGCGACACCTCGACGCTGTTCCGCCTCTCCGAAGCGCGCAGCTCCGCCGCCTGCATCGGCCGCCACGACGCCTGGCTCGCTTCGGGCCAGGCGTTCGCTCTCTGCGGCCCGACCTGCGCCACTCTGGTCGACGCTGGCTACGAGTTCGTCGAAGTGTCGACCCGCTGCGAGCGATTCAGGCCCTGAGGCCAACCGTTACCGAATTCGGCCGGTGTGCTGAATTTGCGCAGCTCAACCACGCAGGACCTGCGTGAGAGGAATTGGCTGCAAGTGTTTCGCTTGCTGCTCGTGCTCGTCAGCTCTACTCCTTCGCCTCGGCTGTCTGAACAGACAGAATTCCCGGGGAGAGCAATGAACCGGATCAAGCTGCTGGTCGCGGTGGGTGGGGCGCTCTGGCTCGTCGGCTGCTCGGGCGACGGGGGCACCGGTGGAGGCTCGGGAGGTGGAGGCTCGGGAGGTGGAGGCGTCGGCGGAGGAGGCACCGCCGGCGGCACCGGGGGCGGCACCGGCGGAGGCATGACCGGCACCGGAGGGGGGACGGCCGGTGGCACCGGCGGCGGGACGGCCGGCGGCAGCGGCGGAGGCGTCGACGCTGGCCTGGTCAGGTCGGGCTCGATCACCCTCACGCAGACCGAGCTCGCGAACACTTTCAGCGGCTATGCCTCCGCCGAGTTCCAGACGGTCCTCGGCGGCCCGGTCACGACTCCGGGCTGCACCACCACCGACGCCGTCAACTGCACCGCGCTGCGCTGCCTGCCGGTCGATGGGGGCACGGCCGACGCGGGCCTCACCATCACCCACCAGACCGCGGGAGTGATCACCCTCACCGGGACGAAGCAGTCGATCCGGCTGGTCATTCCGGACGGCGGCAACACGTACCCGCCGGTGGCGGCCAGCACCCAATGGTGGGACGGGGGAGAGAACCTCTTCGCCTCGGCCGCGGGCGGAACGGTGCCCGCCTTCTCCAACCGGTCGATCACCGCGCCCTCGATGCTCAACATCACCTCTCCGGGGTGCCCGCTCACCGGCTGCGGCACCTTCAACCGCAACACCCCACTCACCTTCACCTGGGCCGGCGGCTCGGCCGGCACGGTGGTGGTGCAGCTGACCACCCGGAAGGGGGCGGCCTTCAGCAGCGTGACCTGCTCCTTCCCGGCGACCGCGGGCGCCGGGACCATTCCCGCTGCGACGCTCGGCCTGCTCCACTCGACCGTCGACGGCGGCAGCGGGTTCGTCGGGATCAACAACACCCACTCCAGCAACTTCACTGCTGGCGCCTGGGACGTCACCTTCACCGCGGCGACCCCCGGCTTCACCCGGCTCGCCACCTTCCAGTAACGGCCCATCGGCGCTGGGCTATCTACCGGCGGATGAGCGCACGGATCCTGGCCGCCCTGGCGTCGTTCGCGCTCCTCGGCTGCGCGCATGCTCCCGCGCCGGCACCGGGCGAGACGGCGGTGGCGCTCGAGGAGGTGGCCGCGGTCGAGACCCAGCTCACCGGCGTCGCCGTCTCACAGGCCAGCGGGCGGGTGTTCATCAACTTCCCGCGCTGGGTCGACGTGCCCCACCCGTCGGTCGCCGAGGTGTGGGCCGACAAGCGGGTGCTCCCGTTTCCGAACGAGGAGTGGAACGCGTGGGACGGCACCCCGCAGACCGCCGGCGATCACTTCGTCTGCGTTCAAGCGGTGTTCGTCGACGGCAAAGATCAGCTGTGGATCGTCGACCCCGCCTCGCCGGGCTTCGCGGGCGTGGTGCCCGGCGGCGCGAAGCTGCTGCAGGTCGACCTCGCCTCGGGGAAGGTGGTCCGCGTCTACCCGCTCGATGCGACCGCCGCGCCGCAGCAGAGCTACCTCAACGACGTGCGCATCGATCTGCCCCGCCGCCGCGCCTACCTCACCGACTCGGGGCTGGGAGGGATCCTCGTCCTCGACCTCGCCTCCGGAACTGCGCGCCGCCGGCTGGAGGGAACCACCGCGGTGAAGGCCGAGCCGGGCCTCACCGTCACCGTCGAAGGCAAGCCGTGGGTGGGCGAGGACGGGAAGTCGCCGGCGATCGGCTCCGACGGACTCGCCCTCGATGCGGAAGGAAAGTACCTCTACTTCCACGCGCTCACCGGCCAGACGCTCTACCGCGTGCCGGCGGCCAGCCTGGCCGACGACTCGCTGACCGACGAGGCGCTGGCGGCGAAGGTGGAGAAGGCCGGCGCGAGCGCCCCCGCCGATGGCCTGGCGGAAGACGCGCGCGGCAACCTCTTCCTCACCGACCTCACCCACGGCGCGGTGCGGATGCGGCGGCCCGACGGAACGGTCACCACCGTGGTGCAGGATCCGAAGCTCTCGTGGCCCGACAGCCTGGCGTTCGACTCGAACGGCCGGCTGTACATCACCGCCTCGCAGATTCACCGGATGCCGGCGTTCAACGGCGGCGTCGACCAGCGCGTCCGCCCCTTCCGGCTGTGGCGCACGACCAGGGCCCTGCTGCCCCGCTGATCAGGACTGCCTGCGGACCTCGATCGCGATCTTCCCGCGCACGTGGCCGGACTCCTTCTCGGCGAACGCCTCGCGCACCTGCGAGAGCGGGTAGGTCTTCTCGATGTGCACCGTCACCACCCCGTCGTCGATCAGCTTCGCCAGCGCGTTGAGCCGCCGGGTCGTCACCTCGGTCAACTGCATCATCGCGGTGACGTCGTGCCGCTGGGCGAGCAGCTCGTCCGGAGGGGCAGTCATCGACACCAGCCGCCCGGCCGGCCTGAGCACCTGGTACGAGCGCTGGGCGATCTCGCCCCCGGCGGTGTCGAGCACCGCGTCGAGCTCGCTGACCAGGTCCTCGAACTGGTGCTTCTTGAAGTCGATGATCTGATCTGCGCCGAGGCTGCGGGCGAACTCCACGTCCTCGGTGGCGACGGTGGTCGCGACGAACGCGTCGAGGAACTTCGCGATCTGAATGGCGATCGAGCCGATCCCGCCGGCGCCGCCCTGGATCAGGATCCGCTGGCCGGCCTTCAGGTCGAGGTGGTGGGTGAGCGCCTGCAGCGCGCTGACTCCGGTGAGCGCGATCGCCGCCGCCTCGGTGTAGCTCGACCGCTGCGGCATCTTCCCCAGCATCTGCGCCGGAGCGACCGCGAACTCCGCGAACGCGCCGCTGCCGCCGCTGAGCGGGCTGGCCATCCCGTACACCCGATCGCCGGCTTTGAAGTCGAGCACCTCCTCGCCGACCGAGTCGACGATTCCCGCCACGTCGACCCCGAGGGTGATCGGCAGCCCGAGCGGAGCCGCGCTCTGCAGCTTGCCTTCCCGGAGCTTCGCGTCGACCGGGTTGATGCTCGACGCAAAGACCTCGAGCACCACCTGCCCGCGCCCGGCCTTCGGCTTCGGCGCGCGCGCGAGCTGGATCGCGTCGGCGTGACCGTATTGCTTGATCTGTGCTGCTCTCATGGCCCTGTCTCCTTCCGCTGCCTGACTCGTCTGTAACGGGCGGGGAGCGCCTCCCGCTGGCAAGCGCGTTGACAGGCGGATCGACGGGGCGGCGCCGCGCTTCAAGGGCCAACTGCCCACTG
>JAGSPQ010000624.1 GCA_018262385.1 Myxococcaceae bacterium
ATCTTCATCGCCACCACGAAGCCCTTGCCAAGCTCGCCGAGCACGTTGCCGGACGGGACCCGCACGTTGTCGAGGTCGACGGTGGTGGTCGACGAGGCGCGCAGCCCCATCTTGTCTTCGTGCGGCCCGGTGCTGACCCCGGCCATGTCGCGGGTGACCACGAAGGCGGTCATGTTTCCGCGCTCGGCCTGGCCGCCGGTCTTGGCGAAGACGGTGAAGAACTGGGCGATGCCGCCGTTGGTGATCCACAGCTTGCTGCCGTTGAGGACCCAGTCGTCGCCGTCGCGCACCGCGGTGGTCTTGATCGACGCCGCGTCCGAGCCGCTGCCGGGCTCGGTGAGGCAGAAGGCGGCGATCATCTCGCCGGTCGCCAGCTTCGGCATCCACTTCTTCTTCTGCTCGTCGGTGCCGAACAGCAAGAGCCCGCGCATCCCGATCGAGCTGTGGGCGCCGACGGTGACCGCGACCGAGCCGTCGTACTTGGCGATCTCCTGCAGCGAGCGCGAGTAGGAAGTGGCGTTCATCCCCATCCCGCCGTGCTCCTCGGGGACGATCAGCGAGAACAGCCCGAACTGCTTGAGCTCCTCGATGAAGCTGGCCGGCAGCTCGCCCGCGCGATCCCAGCTGCGGAAGTCGGCCTCGTGCGGCTTGAGCAGCTGGTCGAGCGAGCCGATCACGTTCTTGAGCAGCTCTTTGTCCTGCGGCTTCATCTTCGGGTACGGGACGATCAGCTCCTCGTCGATTTCTCCGAAGCACAGCGAGGTGACGAACGAGCGGGTGTCGGGAGATTCGGGTCGCATGGGTCCCTACTTAACGCAGTGCGGCGGAAGCTGCGCGGGTAGGCAGCGGCCGGCGCTGAACGCGGGCATCGGTTGCGGTACTACCGTCGCACCGGGAAGCGCTGCCCCTCGACCCAGCCCTGCAGCTGGGCGTCGGCGAAGAGCTTGCCGACCACGTGGTAGCTGGAGGCGAAGCCGGGAGAGGTGGCGGCGTCCTCGCAGACGGCGGACTTCGGCTCGAAGACGGCGGAGTGGCACAGCTGGGCGCCCTTCGAATCAAGGCGCAGGAAAGCCACGTGGTAGTCCATGCCCACCACGAACAGCCCCTCGCCCAGCCGGGTCCGCACCTGCTGCAGCAGCGTGGGCAGCTCGGCGTGGCGGAACCGCAGCGTGTCGGCGTCTTCGGCGAGGGTGCGCACGATCCACTCGCTCGCCTGCTGCGCCAGCTTCACCCGCTCGACCTTGAAGCCGGCGTCGCGCAGCAGCGTCGAGACGTAGTAGCCGCAGGCGATCTTCCCTTCCCGCGGCACCTCGGTGGTTCCGTAGAAGTCCCACCGGGTGCCGGCCCAGGCGGGAAACAGCCGGGTGTCGAAGGCGGCGATCAGCTCGGCGCGGGCGGTGGCGAGCGCGGCGGCCTTCGTGGAAGGAGTCGCCGCCTGGGCGACCTGGACCCGGGTCCGCTCGCGCAGCGCGGCGAGGTCGGACTTCACCGCCGCGTAGTCGGAGGGAGCCGCCAGCAACACCAGCCAGACGAGGGGCACGCGCGGTGCGACGCCCGGCGCGGGCGGGCGGTTCCCGTGAAGGTGTGAGCTCGTCCAGCCCTCAGTCAGCGGCTCTTCTTGACCGCCGCCAGTTGCCGCCCGACCGCGACCGCGACCTGCTTCGTCGAGAACTTCGCGTCGCCTGAGGCGATCAGCGCGGCCGCTCCGTGGATCAGGGCGAGGGCGAGATCCGCCTCGGCGGCAGGCGGCTCGAAGCCGATTTCCCTCGCGGACATCACCCGGAGGAACTGGCGGAGGTTGGTCCGGCTCTCGGCCACATTCGGGTAGCGCTCGGCGTCATTGAACTCCCGAGAGAACATCAGCGCGTAGTGACGGGGCCGATCCTCGGCGAACTTCAGCCACGCTTTGCAGACGCCCGGGACGAGCCCTTTCGGCATCGAGTCCAGCTCGTCTGGGATGAGGTCGAGCAACTCGGTGGTGAGCATTCGCAGCCCCCCCCAGGCAAGCTCGGCAAACAGCCGGTCGCGATCCCGGAAGTGGTTGTACGCGGCAGGGGCGCTGACCCCGACGGCGTGCGCCACCTCTCGCAGCGAGATGTTCGCCGCGTCCTGGGTGAAGAGCAGCTCCCAGGCGGTTCGGACGAGCCGCGAGCCGACGTCGTAGCTGTTGCCTCTCCAGGTCGGCGCGTCGGCGTACTTCGGCGGAGGCGGAAGCTGCTTGTTGTAGGCCATCAGGTCCCCCCTCCCCGGGGGCTCTTTCGGGGCGATTATAGTTAATAAGTATAATCATGCGAAAAAGGTCCGCCGCCCCCCCTCGACTCAGCCAGGTCCCTCGCCACCGAGGATTTGACGAGCATCTCCAGCGGCACCGCGGTGGGTGCCTCCGCTGAGCCCTCAGCCCAGCGCCTGGCGGTAGTCGACGTCGTAGTCGTCGGTCGGAGCGGCCGCGTCGACGTTGGCCCCGAGGAAGAACCGCTCGACCGCCTCGACCACGTGGGCGGCGGAGTCGAGCTGGTTGACCGCGTTGCGAAACGCCGACGCGCCGTAGAGCCCGTGGGCGTACCAGGCCAGGTGCTTGCGGAACTGGCTGACCGCGGGCAGCTCGCGCTTCACCGCCGGAGCCTCGGGCGGCACGTTGCGGGCGGGGCCGCAGAACACCAGGTGCTCGCGGAAGTGCTGGAGCACCGTCGCGCAGCGCTCGGCCGGAGTGGGGGCGGCGCCGCCCTCGAGCTGCCGGAAGATCCACGGATTGCCGAGCGCGCCGCGGCCGATCATCACGAAGTCGCAGCGGGTGGTCTCGAGCATCCGGTGGGCGTCGGCGACCGTCTTCACGTCGCCGTTGCCGATGATCGGAAACTTCTCGCCCACGTGGGCCTTCAGCTCGGTGATCACGTTCCAGTCGGCCTTGCCCGAGTAGCCCTGGGCGCGGGTGCGCGGGTGCACCGCCAGCGCAGCGACCCCCGCCTCGCCGAGCGCGTCGGCCATCTGGAGGAAGTTGCGGTTCTGGTGATCCCAGCCGCTGCGGATCTTCGCCGTCACCGGCAGCCCGGTCGCCTCGCGGATCATCCGGACGATCAGCCCCGCGCGCGCCGGGTCGCACAGCAGCGCGCTGCCCGAGCCCGACCTGGTGACCTTCTTCACCGGGCAGCCCATGTTGATGTCGATGATCTGGGCGCCGAACTCCTTGCCCATCATCGCCGCCCTGGCCATCGCCTCCGGCTCGCCGCCGAACAGCTGCAGCGAGTACGGCTGCTCGACCTCGGCGTCGTGGCGCAGGTACCGCAGGGTGCGGGTGTTGGCGTGGAACAGGCCCTGGGCGCTGACGAGCTCGGTGGGACACAGGGCCGCGCCGGCGCGGAACGCCATCACCCGGAAGGGCTGCTCGCTCACCCCGGCCATCGGGGCGAGCACCCAGGGGTTCCTCAGTTCGTAGGGTCCAATCCGGCGGCTCATGGTTGCGTTCTCGTGTACAGAGGTGGACCAACCGCGCGCAAGCGGTCTGACGCTGTTACCTTGCTTCGACCCGCCCCATGTTCCGCTTCCGCATCGGCAGCATCCCCGTCGACGTCCACATCAGCCACCTGGCGATCTCGGGGCTGATCGCCTGGAGCACGGTCGAGGGCTTTCGGCCCACCGGCTGGCCGGGGCCGGTGCTCGACCAGCCGACCCACCCGGACTGGACGCTGATCTACGGGCTGTGCATCGGGCTGTGGATGTCGATCGTCTCGGTCTCGATCCTGGTGCAGCTGACGCTCGGGCTGGTGGCAGGAGCGATCGGCCTGGGCCTCCAGCGGGCGGGGGTGGCTCCCGGGCCGGTCACCTACGCGCTGTTCGGCCTGTTCGCGGCGAACCTGGTGTGGGCGGTGCTCAACCTGCTGCCGGTCAGCTCGCTCGACGGCGGCCGGATCTCGAGCGCGCTGCTGATCCGCCTCTTCGGGCGCCGCGGCTTTCTGTTCGCGCAGCTGATCTCGGTGGCGCTGGGGGTGCTGGTGATCGCCCTGGCCTGGGAGAACGTGCTGCTGGCGCTGATCTTCGGAATGAACGTGGTCCGGGCGATGGCCCACATCTCGGCGTACTTCAAGGGCGAGCTGCCTCCGGCGGGGCCGACCCACCCGTACGAGATCGCCTTCCTCCACGCCGAGGGGACGTACAAGGCAGGAAAGCTCGAGGAAGCCGGCGCGCTGCTCAAGGCGCTCGGCGATCAGGAGCTGCAGCCGCCGCTGCGGGCGCGGGTTCACGATCTGGC
>JAGSPQ010000625.1 GCA_018262385.1 Myxococcaceae bacterium
CTTCGCTCCGATGGTGGCGTCCGGCTACCTGCTCCAGGTCTCGGTCGAGCCGCTGTGGCGGACAATCTTCCTCTGGACCCACCTGGCCACCAGCGCGCTCTGGGTGCTGGGCTACGTGATCCACCTCGGGCGACCGGCGCTGGCGGCGATCCGGAAAGCGAAGGGCGAGCCGGCGGCGGACGACGTTCCCCGCACCGTCTGAAGCGCCGGCCGGCTACCCCTTGTTCGCGACGGGGACGGCCTTCGGCTCTTCCTTCTTCTCCCCTTCCTTCACCACGGTGACGACGCCCTCGCGCTCGATCACCACGGCGCTCGATCACCACGTTGCCCATGTCCTCGGCCTTCACCGTCCCGCCGGCGATCAGCGCGGCGACGATCTTCCGGTGCGCCTCTTCGTGCTCCATCGGCAGCGCGTCCGAGTCGGACTCGTACTTCACCCAGATGTTCTTCTTCTTCGTCGCCGGGTCCGTCTCCAGTCTCAGGGTCAGCGTGGCCATCGGTCAGCCCTCCGTCGGGGCGGGGTTCTTGTTCAGCCCCGCGGGCAGGAACGAGCCCAGCGCCTCGCGGTCGAGCACCTTCTTCTCGACCAGCATGTCGCGCAGCGACTCCACCAGCGTGCGGTTGTCGCGAAGAATGCGGCCGGCCCGCGCGCGCTGTTCCTCGAGGATCCGCCGCACTTCCGCCTCGGCGAGACCCTTCAGCGCCTCGGACGGCTCGAGGTCCTCGGGGTCGCGCCGCTCGAGCCGCCGCACCCCCACCGCCTCGCCGCCCATGCCGAACTCTTCCACCAGCGCGCGCGCGATCGCGGTCGCCCGATCGAGATCCGACGAGCTGCCGATCGACAGGTCGTTGAAGCACAGCACCTCGGCCTCGCGCCCGCCGAACAGGGTGCAGATCTGATCGAGCAACTGCCCCTGGGTCACCACGTAGCGGTGCGCCGGATCCGAGTAGGCGACGAACCCGAGCGAGCCGGCCAGGTCGCCCCGAATCGAGATCCGATCGATCGGCGGGGAGTGGGGGCAGAACAGCGCCGCCACCGCGTGCCCCGCCTCGTGGGTGGCGACCACCCCCTCTTCCTTGGCGGTCAGCGCCGGCCGTTCGACGAACTCGTTGAGCGTCTTCTCGACGTCGTCCACCGTCGTCGCGTCCGAGCGGTTCTCCCGCAGCCGCATCCGCGCCAGCGCGCGGCACAGCGCCTGGAGGTGATCGCCGGTGTAGCGGGTGTTCGTCCCCTCGACCAGGTCGCCGGTGCGCTTGACGGTGTAGTCCAGCGCGCGGGGCGAGAAGCCGAGCGTCATCTTCTGGTCGTAGATCTCGAGGATCGCGCGGCGGTCGGCCGGGCCGGGAAACGGAATGTGGAGGTGGAACTCGAACCGGCCCGGACGCAGCAGCGCCGGATCGAGCGACTCGACGAAGTTGGTGGTGCCGACGACGAACACCAGCTCGTCTTTTCGGAACCCGTCCATCTCGGTCAGCAGCTGGTTCACCATCGAGTGCTCGACGCCGCTGCCGATGTGCATCCCGCGCCGCACCGCGAACGAGTCGAGCTCGTCGAAGATGATGATCGCCGGCGCCGCCTGCCGGGCCTGGACGAAGACCCGCCGCAGGTTCTCTTCGCTCTCGCCGACCCACTTCGACTTCAGCTCGGGCCCGCTGACGATCGACACCGCCGCGCCGAGCGAGGTGGCCATCGCCTTGGCGAACAGCGTCTTCCCGGTGCCGGGCGGACCCCAGAAGATCATCCCCCGCGGAATCAGCCCCTCGACCCGCTTGACCTGGCTCTCGTCGGCCATCCCGTCCTTCAGGTTGAGGACGTCGAGGATCTCTTTCTGCAGCCGCTCCTTCACCTTGGCGTAGCCGCCGATGTCTTGCTTGAGGTCGACGTCGGGGACCTGGAGCTGGCCGACCAGGGTGTTGGCCCGCAGCTGCTGGAAGGCCGGCTTCGCGTCGGCGGGGTAGTCCTCTCCCTGGAGCGTGGAGAGCATCCGCCGCAGCCGCACCGCGTTGACGCCCGAGACGTGCTTGTAGAGCGAGTACGGCTTGAAGATCTTCCCCGGCGAGAGCTTGCGCGCCTCGCGCTGGGTCACCAGCTGGCCGAGCCGGTCGCGCGGGGTGCCGAGAATCGACTCGCTGCGGGGGAACAGGTTCTCGATCACCCGCGGGACGGGGAAGCTCGGATCCTTGAAGCCGAGGAACACCAGCTCGGGGTTCTCGTAGAGCAGCGGAATCGCCTCGCGCGCCTCGGAGGTCAGCCCGCCGACGCTGGTGGTGAGCAGGTCGAGGTGGGGCAGCACCAGCAGCCGATCGGCCACCGCGCCGCGCACCGCCTCGCGCAGCAGGAAGATGATCGCCCCGACGAGGCTGATCCCCGGCGGCAGCGGCGGCATGTCGGAGATCGGCCGGCCGTCGAGGTAGAGGAAGTTCTTCCCTTCCTTCTTCAGCCGATCGCGGACGCAGCGGTAGAGGTAGGGGGTGAGCTCCTTGTCGGCCTCGACCAGCACCGACAGCCCGTTGCGCAGCGAATCGGTGATGCGGCTGATCTCGGCCGGGTAGGCGGCCTCGACGGCGGCGAAAGCGTTGAGCTCGAGCGGAAGCGAGGACTCGGCGACCTCGGTGGTCAAACCCGCACCTTGATCGTCATGTTGCCGCTGCCGTCTTCGTGGATCTCCTCCACCGTGCCCAGCTCGCTGGCGCGCTTCTTCAGCGCGTTCGCCGTCACCCGGTTCACCACCCCGTCCAGCTCGTCCTTCAGGTCTTTGAGCTTGCCCTCGAGCTGGGCGGTCACCTTGCGGCGCAGCGCCTCTTCCTCGGCCTTCGCTTCGCGGTTGAGCTGATCCTGGGCCGCGGCCCGCAGCGTCGCTTCCTTGTCGGGAGAGTTTGGGTTCTCGACCACCGCGGTCCGCTTGGTCTCGAGGTTCAGGTTCACGTGCCCTTCGGCAGTAACCGCCACCTCCCCGGTCTGCACGTTGACCTTCACGGTGACGCCGTCCTTCTCTTTGCGCACCGCGTGGTCGCCCTCGCGCTCGAAGCCCTTCTGCTCGAGCTCGGCGGCGAGCAGCGCGCCCATCGCGCCTTGCTCGAGAATCGGCAGCAGCTCGAGGTTGCTGCACACCCCGTCCTCCACCTGGACGTGGCGGCTGAGGCTCTCGGCGACGGTGATCCGGTAGGCGCGACTCATGGCGGCAACCCCACCACAGTCCACCCGATCTTCCAATCGTCAGCCCGCGCTGGTTTTGCGTCTCGGGGGCCGGCTGTTCGAGGGCGGCGCAGCCTGAGATTCGGGGTTACAGTGCGCTCGTGCTTCCGGCTCCTTTGCCTCCCGAACGCGAACGGCTCGGAGTGGTCTTCGAGCTGTTCGACTTGAGCCTCGACCTTCTGTATTCGAGATTTCGGCGCGAGCACCCCCGGCTGAGCTCGAAACGAATCTGGAGAATGGTTGATCAATGGCTCCTCGAAAGACCTCTACCCCGGAGCCCAGGCGTGCAGCAGGCCGAATGGCCTCGAGGCTCGAACGCGCGACCCGGGCTTCGATCGAGATCCTCCGCGCGGAAGAAGCGCCATTCGCTCTAATCGGAGGGATTGCGCTCGGCCTCAGGTCTGCACCCCGAGCGACCCTGGACGTTGATCTGGCCGTTGCGGTTTCCGACGCTGCCGCAGATCGCCTGGTTCACGCCTTTCAGCGCGCTGGCTTTCGGATCGACGCGGTTCTGGTCAACACGCGTGATCGAAGCCTGGCGACAGTTCGGGTCTGTGAGCCGAGCACGAAGATTCTGATCGACCTGCTGATCTCCTTCTGCGGGATCGAACGGGAGATCGTCCGTTCGGCAAGCATCGAAAGCTGGCGTGACCTGAAGCTGCCCGTGGTCAGTAGAGGCCATCTGATCGCGATGAAGCTGCTGGCGAATCGAAGGCAGGACCAGGCCGATCTCGACAACCTGCTCCAGGCCCTGCCTGCGAAGGACAGACGACA
>JAGSPQ010000626.1 GCA_018262385.1 Myxococcaceae bacterium
GACGAGCGGCTGGAGCGCGCGACCGAGAAGACCGACGTCAAGGAAGCGCTCGGCGCCAAGGATCTGCAGAAGATCAAGTGCGACGACACCGCGGCCAACCTCGCCAAGGCCCGCAACGAGAACAAGCCCGAGACCGATCGGGTCAACGACTACATCGAGCTCTACGAGTCGCTCAAAGGCCGCAGCGCCAAGTTCGACGAGGCGATGAGCCGCAACCCGGACCTCGCCTACCAGGAAGGCAGCCAGGAGCTGATCTCGGCCAAGGAGCAGTGCATTCAGCAGGTCGCCGACGTGCGCCTCGAGTTCGAGCGCTACATCCGCGAGCTGGTCGACGTGCCCACCGTGCAGGAGATCAAGGGCGGCGCGACCGTCACCGTGGCGCGGCTGGACTTCGGCACCCTGAAGCAGGCGATCGAGGTGCTCAACCCCGACGACCGCGAGTCGCTGCTCAACCGGGTCAGCAACGCCGAGAAGAAGGTCGAAGTGAAGGCCGAGCCGCGCAAGAAGTCGAAGTAGCGCTCAACGCCGCTGGTGCTGCTTCGAGATCGTCTCGAACGAGCGCGGGTCCGAGGCCAGCAGCCCCGCCGTCCAGTGCTTCTTCTTCGCCGCTGAGCGGGGGCGGCCCGTCCACTCGCGCACCAGGATCACTCCCACCAGCGTCACCGCCGCGCCGAGCACCGCGTGGAGGATCCCCGCCAGCCGGACCACCGTCAGCTGATCGTCGGGCAGGCCCAGCGCGCCGAGCAGGCCGCCGAGGAAGGCGCCGAGCGCTCCGAGCAGACAGGTCCCCACCAGCCCCATCGCCTGCCGACCGGCGACGAGCGGAGCGACCAGGCCCACCGCCAGACCCACCACCAGGTACACCAGCAGAGCGTTCACGAAGCTCCGCCTCGAGCATTCGGTATGCCACCCTCCCGCGACCGAACGGCAGCACCGCAAGCGCGCCACCTTGCGAAGCGCGCCCGGCGTGGCCGCCGCTGGGGGGGTAAGTCCCCGCCGGGGTTCGGGTTGCCCGGGGGCGCAAGCTTTACGCCCGGCGTCGAGACTGCGCGCAGCCGGAGTTCACATTCCTGTCACCGAAGCGAAACGGAGCCGACACCGGCGCCTCCTACCCTTCAGCTCAAGGAGGAATGCATGCTCGCCACCGCCGCCGTCACCACCCTCGCCGTTCTCGGATCCGTGCTGCTGGTGAGGCGGATCGGGGTCGAGCGGGTCCGCACCGCGCTGGGCGATTGGGTGGATCGGCTCTCGGAGCCCGGCCCGAAGAAGGAGCCGAACAGCGACTGGACCAGCCTCGACGACTGAAGGTCACTCCATCCGGTAGTTGGGCGCTTCCTCGGTGATGATCACGTCGTGGACGTGGCTCTCCTTGAGCCCGGCGGCGGTGATCCGGACGAAGGCGGCCCTGGTCCGCAGGTCCTCGATCGTCTTCGAGCCGGTGTAGCCCATGCCGCTGCGCAGGCCGCCCAGCAGCTGGAACACGTTCATCGCCACCGTGCCCTTGAACGGGACCCGGCCCTCGATCCCCTCGGGCACCAGCTTGCCCGGCTCCTCGACCCCGCCCTGGAAGTAGCGATCTTTGCTGCCCTCGCGCATCGCCCCGAGCGAGCCCATGCCCCGGTACGCCTTGTAGGTGCGGCCCTGGTACAGAATCGTCTCGCCCGGCGCTTCCTCGGTGCCCGCGAAGAGCGAGCCGATCATCACCGTGCTCGCGCCGGCGGCGATCGCCTTCACCACGTCGCCCGAGAACTTGATCCCGCCGTCGCCGATGATCGGCACCCCGCTGGTGTCCGCCGCGCGCGCGCACTCGTCGATCGCGGTCACCTGGGGGACGCCGACGCCGGCGACCACCCGGGTGGTGCAGATGCTGCCCGGGCCGATGCCGACCTTCACCGCGTCTACCCCGGCCTCGATCAGCGCCCGGGTGGCCTCGGCGGTGGCGACGTTGCCCGAGATCAGCTCGTAGCCCTTGGGGAAGTTCTTCCGGGTGTCCCGCACCGCGTCGATCACTCCCTTGCTGTGACCGTGCGCGGTGTCGATCACGATCACGTCGCAGCCGGCCTTGAGCAGCAGCTCGATCCGCTGCTCGCGATCGCCCGAGACGCCGACCGCCGCTCCGACCAGCAGCCGTTCTTTGCTGTCCTTCGCCGCGTTGGGGAACACCCGGCGCTTCTCGAGATCCTTCACCGTGATCAAGCCGCGCAGCTCGCCCTGCTCGTTCACCACCAGCAGCTTCTCGATCCGGCTCTTGTGGAGCAGCTCCATCGCCTCGACCGGGGTGACGCCCTCGCGGCCGGTGACGAGCTTGCGGGTCATCACCTGGTCCACCCGCTGGCTGAAGTTCTTCTCGAAGCGGACGTCGCGCCGGGTGACGATCCCCACCAGCTTGCGGCCCTCGACCACCGGAATCCCGGAGACGCCGTGGTCCAGCATCAGCTCGATCACCCGCGACAGCGGCGCGCCCGGCTCGATCGTCACCGGATCGACCACCATCCCGCTCTCGTGCTTCTTCACCCGGGCGACCGCGGCGGCCTGCTCGGCGGGAGACATGTTCTTGTGGATGATTCCCAGCCCACCTTCCTGCGCCATCGCGATCGCCATCCGCGCGCCGGTCACCGTGTCCATCGCCGAGCTCAGCAGCGGAATCGGCAGCCGCAGGTTGCGGGTCAGCCGGGTCCCCAGCTCGACCTCGTTGGGCAGCACGCTCGACGCCGCGGGGAGCAGCAGCACGTCGTCGAAGGTGAGGCCGAGGCGGATTTCCGAAGGAAGCATGGGCGGTAAATACAGTGCCCGGGGAAATTCTGCGACGCTTTGGGCGCCCGTTGTGCTGAAACTGCCCGCCCTCCGTGACCGCGCCCATCGGCCTCTCAGTCAAGCTGCCCTTTGGTACTCCGGAGGAGTTCCTCCAGAAGTACGGGCTCAACGTCACCCGGGGAGGGATCTACCTGCGCAGCAAGGCGGTGAAGACGCCCGGCACCGCGGTCACCCTCGATCTCAAGCTGTCGAACGGCGACCGGCTGATCCACGCCTCGGCGGTGGTGGTCTTCGTCACCGGGAACAAGGGCGAAGGCCTCTCCGGGATGGGGTTGAAGTTCGTCACCCTCGACGAGGCCAGCCAGCGCTTCCTCGACTCGGCCTCGGCGGCGATGCCCCACGTGCGATCGCTCGAGCCGCCGCTGCCGAAGAACGTCGGGCCGGCGGACACCTCGCCGGACGCGATCGCGCCGCCGCCGCCCCCGTCCGCCCCGCCGGCGCAGCTGCCCTCGCAGCTGTCGGGCCGGGTGATCGTGGAGGGCGCGACCAGCCAGGTCTCCGCGCCGGCCTTCGAGGAGCCGACCGTCGAGCCGCTGCGCACCGGGCCGATCATCGGCATCGACCTGGGCACCACCAACTCCTGCGCCGGGTTCGCGAAGGACGACAAGCCCCAGGTGCTCAAGAGCAGGGAGGGCTACAACACCGTCCCCTCGCTGATCGCGCTCAACGCCCGCGGCAAGCTGGTGATCGGCCACCCGGCCCGCGCGCAGCTGCTCACCAACCCCCGGCTCACCGTCTACGGCGCCAAGCGGCTGATTGGGCGGGCCTACGACTCGGACGTCGTCCAGCAGATCAAGGACAAGTTCGCCTACGAGATCTGCGCGGCGCCCAACGGCGATGCGGCGGTGCGGCTGGGCGATCGCACCTACACGCTGCAGCAGATGTCGGCGCTGATCCTGCGCGAGGTCAAAGAGCTGGCG
>JAGSPQ010000627.1 GCA_018262385.1 Myxococcaceae bacterium
GGGCAAGCACCCGGCGGTCATCGACGCCTTCAGGTGACCTGACGGGCGATCCACGCTCCGGGGCGGCCCTCCCAAGGCAAGTTGTGGTACGCCTTGCCGCCTCATGGCCTTCCCTCCCCACGCTTTCGCGATCAACGACGGACGCGTCTACTCCGAGTGGGAAGTCCACAAGCTCTCGGTGTCGGGGGTGCGGAAGTTCGCCCTCGCCGGAGTGATGGGCTCGGCGTTCCTGATTCTGCTCGACGCGCTCGTCTTCCGGGACGGCCGGCCCGAGGTGGCGCTGCCCGGCTGGTTGCCGCGGGTCTCCCTCGGCCTCGGCGCGGGAATCTCGATCGCGTTCTTCGCGATGGCCCAGGCCCGCAAGGTCGAGCTGCAGCGGCCGCGGGTGCTGGCGACGCTGCTCGCCTTCGCCCTCTGCGCCGCCGGAGCGATGGCCGCCGCGGCCGCCGGCGGGCTGAACGGACCGCTCGGGTTCGGGCTGGTGCCGGTGCTCTTCTTCTGGCCGATGCTGATGCCGGGCGGCACCCTCGCCGCGCTGGCCCCGGTGGGCGGGGGAGTCCTCCTCCACCTCGGCGTCGTGCTCGGGCTCTCCGACGCCGGCCTGTCGGCCGAAGGGCGCGCGCTGGGCGGAGTGCTGGTGATGGCCTCGGCGGCGGCGCTCGGCACCGCGCAGGCGATCGAGCACTGGCGCGGGCGGGCGGCCGAGTACTCGCAGCACGACTGGCTGACCAACGCGCTCTCGCGGCCCTTCCTCGAAGAGCGGCTGGGGGCACTGTGCGCGCAGCGCTCGCGCAGCCTGGCTCCGGTGTCGCTGGTGATGTTCGACCTCGACCGGTTCAAGAACATCAACGACACCTGGGGCCGCGGCGCCGGGGACGAAGTGCTCGAGATGCTGGTCACCGGGGTGATGGCCGAGATCCGCGCCAGCGACTTCATCGGCCGCTACGGCGGGGACGAGTTCCTGCTGGTGCTCGACGAGTGCGAGGGCAACGCGGCGATGTCATTGCTCGACCGGCTGCGCCAGCGGTTCGCCGACAAGCCGATGACCGTCGGCGACAACCAGGTGCGAATCAGCTTCTCTGCCGGGATCGTCTCGGTCAGCGCCGGGGATCCGCTGGTGGTGAAGGATCTGCTCCGCAACGCCGAGCGCGCGCTGGTCAACAGCAAGGAAGCCGGCCGCAACCGCACCGCGATGGCGCCGCCGCCTCCTCCCCACGAGGCGGGGCAGGGCGAGAAGAAGGTGCCGCCCGGGCCGACCACCAATCCCGAAGAAACCGCCATCGGCAACTAGCCGTGGCGAAGAAGAAGTTCGTCGAAGACAAGCGGCAGGCGATCCTCGACGCCGCCCTCTCGCTGTTCGCCGACCAGGGCTTCCACGGCACCAGCGTTCCCCAGATCGCCCAGAAGGCCGGGGTCGCCGCCGGAACCATCTACCGGTACTTCGACGGCAAGGAGGCGATGGTCAACGTCCTCTACCGGCACTGGCGTGAGACGGCGCAGGGCTTCGTCCTCTCGGAGTTTCCGGTCACCGCCGGCCCCCGGGCGCAGTTCGGCGCCTACTGGCAGCGGCTGTTCGAGTTCGCGCTCACCTACCCGAAGGCGATCGCCTTCCTCGATTTTCACCACCACCAGCCGTACCTCGACGCGAAGAGCTTCGAGACCGAGCGGGCCGGGCGGGCCACCCTGCGGCCGTTCATCGAGCACGCCCAGCAGCGGGGCGAGCTGAAGGCGGTCCAGCCGGAGGTGATCATGGCGATCACCATCGGCGCGCTGATCGGCCTGGTGAAGTCGGCCCGCGAGGGCAACGTGAAGCTCACCCCGGCGTTGATCAAAGAAGCCGAGGAAATCTGCTGGTCTGGGATCTCGACCCCGGCGGCGGCCGCCCGAAAGAAGTAGATGAATGAACATTCATTCGCAAACGGAATAGGGACTTGCTAGTAATGAATGAACGTTCATTCGCTGGAGGGGTCCCGCATGCGCCGTTTCGCTCTGTTCCCGTTGGTTGTGGCCGTCGCCGCGTGTGGAGGAGGCCCGGTTCCGGCCGCGGCTCCCACCTGGCACCAGGACATCGCGCCGCTGGTCGAGCGCAGCTGCTCCGGCTGCCACCAGCCGGGCGGAATCGCGCCCTTCCCGCTGACCACCCTCGAGCAGGTGACGAAGCTGGGGGCGGCGGTGCGGGCGGCGGTGGAGGCGAAGCGGATGCCTCCCTTCCTCGCCTCGAACGACTGCACCGACTACGTCGATGATCCCTCGCTCAGCCAGGCCGAGATCGCCACCCTCGGGAAGTGGTTCGACGCCGGAGCGCCCGAGGGAGTGGCCGGCACCGCGGTCAACCGGCTCGAGCAGGCGGGCGGGCTGACCCGGGTCGACCTCTCGCTGCAGATGCCGGTCGACTACGTGCCGCACGGCACCGACGACTACCGCTGCTTCGTGATCGACTGGCCGCACCAGACGACGAAGTACGTCACCGGGTTCCGGGCGAAGCCGGGCAACGCGAGCACCGTGCACCACGTGATCGGGTTCCTGATTCCGCCCGACCGGGTCGCCGCCTACCAGCAGCTCGACGAGGCCGAGGCGGGCGCCGGCTACACCTGCTTCGGCGGGGCGGGGGTGCCCAATGATCGCGGGATCAGCTGGGTCGGAGCGTGGGCCCCGGGCGGCGCCGGCAACATGTACGCCGAGGGCACCGGGCTGACGGTGAAGCCGGGCAGCAAGATCGTGGTCCAGGTCCACTACAACTCGCGCACCGAGAACCCGGGGTCGGATCGCACCACGCTCGAGATGGCGCTCGCCGACGAGGTCCGCCACAAGGCGGTGCTCACCCCGTTCACCAACCCCGACTGGCCCAGGGGGATGGGGATGGAGATCCCCGCGTTTCAGAAAGAGGTCACCCACACCTGGGGCCTGGATCCGACGCCGTACCTCGGGCTGATGACCAACGGCCTGCTGCCCAGCAACCAGGCGATGAAGATCCACATGACCAGCCTTCACCAGCACCTGCTCGGCACCAGGAACCGGCTGTCGATCAAGCGCGCCGACGGCACCCACGAGTGCCTGCTCGACATTCCCCAGTGGGACTTCCACTGGCAGCGCAACTACCAGTTCACCCGCGCCAAGGTGCTCAAGCCCGGTGACCAGCTGGTCATCTCGTGCAGCTGGGACAACTCGGCCGAGAACCAGCCTGTCCTCGGCGGAGCGAAGCAGCTGTCGCGCGACGTGAAGTGGGGGGAAAACACCACCGACGAGATGTGCCTCGGCGTGGTGTACGTCACCGAGTAGCGAAGGCGAAGCACATCCAGTTCGGGCCCGACTCCATCGCGCTCAGGTCGAGCGAGAGGGTGGAGTGGGCCTGGGGGACGATCAGCACCTGCGACCAGACGGTGTCGGCCTCCGAGCACTTCCCGTCGCCGTCGGTGTCGAGCGAGACCATCAGCTCGCTCTGCGAGCCGGAAGGAAGGCCGCTGAGCGTCACCCGGGCGACGCCGTTGACCACCGTCGCCTTGCCCGACGCCTGCACCCAGAAGCCGCAGCCCGCCTGGCCCACCACCACGGTGAGCTGCTGCCCTTCGGCGGCGAGCAGGCCCTTCAGCTCGACCTCGACCCCGACGTCGGTCGGGAGCACTTGCCCGGGGAACCGCTCCTGCGGGGGCAGCGGGGGGCGCTCCGGGTGCGGCACCCGCGCCGGCGCCTGGAGCGGTTGCGGCTCCGGGCTCGGCTCGAGTCGAGCGACCT